>NZ_JAGQCQ010000029.1:0-19275 GCF_024346275.1 Cyanobium sp. BA20m-p-22 | reverse complement strand
CCGCCGCGGGATTGGCCAGGGCCCGGGAACGCCAGGGGCCAGGCAGCTGCTTCAGCCAGGCAGCCGGCAGCTCGCCCTCCACCTGCAACAGCTCGGGACCATCGGCGGGGCGGCAGGCGGCCAAAAGGCCGGCCGCCGCCCCCAATTGCAGCAGCTGGCGGCGGGAGAGCGATCCGAAGACAGGAGCCATGGCAGCGACCCTAAACACCGAGCTCGATCCGGCAAGCCCGGTCGCAAGCGGCCGCCAGGGCAGCCGGATCCCGACCGGCCAATTGCCACAGCAGGGCCAAACCGCCAGCTCCCACGCCCTCCTTCACATAGCCGCGCTCGTAATCGCGCAGGGCAGGGCTGGTGCAGCCGTGGAAGCGCAGGTCGGCCACCGCCAGCCGCGGCCGCACCTGCCAGAGCGTGCCAATGCGCTCCAGCAACAGGGCCAGATCACTGCCGGGCTCCTCGGCCACCCAGGCCGTGGTGGCCACCACCAGCCGCTGCGCCAGGGCCGGCCGGGCCGCCGCCGGCGCAAGGGCCAGGGCCAGGGCCAGCACCGCCGCCATCTGGCTGCCGCCGGCCAGCAGCACCGGCGCACCGCTGGCGGCAGCGGCGCCCACCAACCCAGCCGCCAGCGCCTGCATCGGATCGCCCACCGCCGCCAGCACCGCCAGGGGATCGGCCCCAGTGCCAGTCCCTGCCCCTGCACCTGGCCCAGCCAGGCCGGCAGCGGCGAGCCCCCGCCGCACCAGGGCCGCCTTGAGGCCGTGAGCTGGCTGGCGCAAGCTGCCACTGACCAGCCCCCCAGCCCCAACTCCCAGGCCCTCCAGCACCGCCAGGGCCGTGCTGGTGCCGCCCGGCACACACTCGGCCAGCAGCAGCGGCTCGGCCGGGTTCCAGTCCCGCCCCCAGTGGCGCCCCCGCTGCAGCAGGGCCGCTACCCGATTTGGATCCAGGGCCTGGCCGCTGCTGAGGCAGCGGGCCGGGCCGGCACTTTCCAAGCCGGGGAGGCGCAGGTGGGGCACGGCCGCAGCTATCGGACAGCCCAGATCCACCACCCGGGTGCGCTCCAGCAAGCCCAGCTCCCGCAACACCACATGGCTGATCAGGGCTGGGCTCACCCCCGCCGGCAGCTGGGGCAGAGCGTGGCTCCGGCCGCTGCCAGGCCCCTGCAGCAGCAGCTCGGCATCGGCCGCCGCCGTGCCGAGTCGGGCCTCGGGGGTGGCGCCGGCGGCCGAGATCCCTGGCACCGCGGCCGTGTCGGTGGCGGCCAGCAGCACCAGGGTGCGGGTGGCCCGCCAGCACTCATGCCAGCGCTGGCGCCAAGCCCCGGTCCATGGGTCGGCGGCCACGGGCCCGCTCAGAGGGGATCGAGGGCCACCAGGGCCCGCAGGGATTGGGGCGGCTCGCTGATCGGCGCCTGCAGGCGCGCAAAGATCCAGTAGGCCACCACGTGCAGGACCAGCACCACAATCAGGTTCTGCACCCAGACCAGGGCCAGCGCAGCCAGCTGCACCTGGGCCAGTTCAACGCCAGTGGCCAGGCCCAGCACGCCTGCAACCTTCTCCAACAGACCGGCGGCCGCGCTGGTGATCACCACCCAGAGGTTTTCACCGACCATCACCGACAACACCAGCACCCGCACCAGGAAGCCAGCCACACCGATCAGGCTGCCGACGCTCCAGCTCAGCCACCAACTGGCGCGCCAACCGGACCTGGCCCGCCAACACCAGCCCAGCCAGAGGGCCAGGGAGCCATAGGGGAAGATCACCAGGGGACCCCGGATCGGGCCCATCAGGGCCACCAGCAGCAGGGCTGTCACCACCAAGCCCTCGACGGCACAGCGCCAGCCATGGCGCAATTGCAGCAGGGCCAGGGGCAGGGGCAGGGCCAGGCGAAACAGGGGGCTGCCAACCGGCAGGTAGTAGAGCGCCACCCAGAGCAGGGCCGTGGCGGCGGCCAGATAGGCGGTGTCCATCAACTGGCGCGCCTGGCGCCGGTTCAGCTTGCGGGAGGGATCCCCCATCAGCGCGGCGCCGGTGCGGGGCTGACCGTGGGCGCAGCGGCGGGAGCGGCTGGGGAACCGATCCGCTCGATCATCTCCACCTCAAAACGCAGACCGGCCGCCCGCAGGGCTTCGGTCACCGCCTCGGCGGGGGCCGCCGGATCGGCCGCGGGCAGCTGGATCGTGATCCGGTAGGGGGCGGGTTTGCTGGGGGCGGTGTTACTGGAAGAGGTGTTACTGGGAGAGCTGTTGCTGGGGGAGGGGGCCTGGGGCGCGGCTGGCCTGGCTTTGGGTTCTGGGCCTTTGCTGGCTGGAGTTTTCGTGGCCGTTGCCGGGGCTGGGGGCTTAGGGCCAGAGGGCGCAGGAGTGGGGGCTGGAGCTGGCGGCTCCGAAAAGCTGCCGGCCAACTGGTCCCCAAACGGCGTGCCGCTGCAGCCCGCCAGCAGCAGGCAGCCGGCCACCAGCACCAAGCTTCGGCGGCCGGCTGCAGTCATCAGCGATCGGCCGCCTTGATCACCCGCACGGCACTGGCCCGCAACCGGCCGGTCTTGGTGGTGGTGGGGGCCTTCTTGGCTGCGGGTGAAGCGGCGGCAGGCTTCTTGGCCGCTGGCTTGCGGCCCTTGGGCTTGCCAGTGGCAGTTTTGCCAGAGGCAGTTTTTCCAGAGGCAGCCTTGGCGGCCAGCAGCTCCACCGCCTGCTCCAGGCTGATGGTGTCAGCGGTGGTGCCCTCCGGCAGCGACGCATTCAGCTTGCCCTGCTTCACATAGAGCCCGTAGGGACCATCGAACAGCTGGATTGCCTCCTCGCCGCCCTCGGGGGTGCCGAGATCCTTGAGGGCCGTGCGGCCACCCCGGCCCTTCTTGGGCATGGCGAGCAGCTCGATGGCGCGGCTGAGGCCCACCAGCAGCACATCGTCCTCAGCCTTGAGGGAGCGGTAGTCCTTCTCACCCTTGCCCTTGTGGTGCACCACGAAGGGCCCGAAGCGACCCAGCCCAGCCTCCAGCTTGCCCCCATCGGGGTGCTCCCCGAGGAGGCGCGGCAACCTCAGCAGGGCGATGGCGTCCTCCAGGCTGAGCTCCTCGGGCTTGGCCCCCTTGGGCAGGGAGGCCCGCTTCGGCTTGGGGTTGGCGTCGCTCACCTGGCCCCGTTGCACGTAGGGGCCGTACTGGCCAAAGAGCAGATACACCTGCTCCCCGGTTTCCGGGTCTTCGCCCAGGGTCTCGGGGCCATCGGCCTTCTGCTTGAGAATCAGCTCGGCCTTGTCGGCATCGAGATCGGCCGGGGTGATCTCCTGGGGCAGGGTGGCCTTGAGCAGCTCCTCGCTGCCGTCCTCGGCGACCCGCTTGGCCTCCAGGTAGGCGCCGAAGCGACCGATGCGCACCACGCAGGGGAGGCCCTCGAGCTCCACCGTGCGTGAGGCCCCCGGATCAATGTCGCCCTCCCGTTGGGCGACCTGGGTTTCCAGGCCATTTTCGCCCTTGTAGAAGCTCTCCAGGTAGGGCAGCCACTCCACCTTGCCGTGGGAGATCTCGTCGAGGCTGTTCTCCATCCGGGCCGTGAAGCTGGTGTCCACCAGATCCGGGAAATGCTCCTCCAGCAGGGCCGTGACGGCAAAGGCCGTGAAGCTGGGCATCAGGGCATTGTTCTGGAGGGTGGCGTAGCCGCGATCGACGATTGTGCCGATGATCGAGGCGTAGGTGGAGGGCCTGCCGATGCCCTCCTTCTCGAGCATCTTCACCAGGGCCGCCTCGCTGTAGCGGGCCGGCGGCTGGGTCTGGTGGCCCAGGGCTTCCACCTCCTTGCAGGCGGGGCTATCCCCCACCTTGAGGCTGGGCAGCAGCACCTCCTGGCCTTCGAGGGCCGCATCGGGGTCATCGGATCCCTCCACATAGGCGCGAAAGAAACCGGCGAAATCAATGCGCTTGCCGGAGGCACGGAAGCTGGCCAATCCCAGGGCGCCGCAATCCACCTGGAGCTCCACCGCCAGCATGGTGAGCCGGGCTTCGGCCATCTGGCTGGCCACGGTGCGCTTCCAGATCAGCTCATAGAGGGCCAGATCGCGGCCATCGAGGCCGGTGGCGGCAGGATCTCGGAAGCTGTCGCCGGCGGGGCGTATCGCTTCGTGGGCCTCCTGGGCATTGCGGGCCTTGGTGGTGAACTGGCGCGCCGCTGGGCTCAGGTATTCCTTGCCGTATTTGGCGGCCACGCAGCTGCGGGCGGCATTGATGGCCTGGTCGCTGAGGTGCACCGAATCGGTGCGCATGTAGGTGATGAAGCCACGCTCGTAGAGCCCCTGGGCGGCTCGCATCGTTTCCCGGGCCGAGAGTCGCAGTTTGCGGTTTGCCTCCTGCTGCAGGGTGCTGGTGGTGAAGGGGGGAACCGGTTTGCGCACGCTGGGCTTGGCCTCCACCTCGGCCACCCGCCAGGGGGCCTGCTGCACCGCCTGCTGGAGTTGGCGGGCCTCGGCCTCGGCCAGCAACCGCACCTTGCTGCCTGCCTTGAGGGCGCCGGTGGTCTCATCGAAATCGCTGCCACCGGCGATCTTGACGCCGCCGAGCTGGCTGAGCTTGGCCTCAAAGCCGCCGCCGGGCTGCTCCAGCCGGGCCTTGAGGTCCCAGTAGCTGCCGCTGCGGAAGGCCCGGCGGGCCCGCTCGCGCTGCACGAGCAGGCGCACTGCCACCGACTGAACCCGGCCGGCGCTCAACCCCCACGCCACCTTTTTCCACAGCAGGGGCGAGAGGGTGTAGCCCACCAGCCGATCCAGGATCCGCCTGGTTTCCTGGGCGTGCACCAGCTCCATGTCGAGCTCGCGGGTCTGATTCAAAGCCCGGCCGATCGCCTCCTGGGTGATCTCGTGGAAGACCATCCGCTTCACCGGCACCTTGGGGCTGAGCAGCTGCAGCAGGTGCCAGCTGATCGATTCGCCCTCCCGGTCTTCGTCCGTGGCCAGCAGCAGCCTGTCGGCACCCTTGAGGGCGTCCTTGAGCTCCTTGACCACCTTTTTTTTGTCCTTCGGCACCACGTAGAGGGGCTCGAAGTTGCTGGCGGTATTCACGCCCAGGTTTGCCCACTTCTCGCCCTTATGGGCCGCCGGAATCTCGCTGGCGTTATTGGGCAGGTCGCGGACATGGCCCATGGAGGCCTCCACCTTGAAGTCCTTCGGAAGGAAGCCGCGAATGGTGCGGGCCTTCGTTGGGCTCTCGACAATCACCAGGGTGTGACCCACAGACCAGCGCACAACCGCATACCTCTTTATCGCATCCACCGACCAGGTCCACCGCCCAGCACGGCTACAGTCCTGTTCGTCACGGCTCCCAGCTCACCGCCAACACCCTGATGTCTCTGCTCGGCGCCCTCTCCACCGTGGCCGATGCGATCGGCAGTGGTGCCAGCACGGGGGGCTTGAATCTGCAGCTGAATGCCGGCGCCATCGCCCCGGAAGCGGCGGTGTTGATCGCCCTGCTCAGCTGCCTGCTGGTGGATCTGGCCGGCGAAAAGGCCGCCAGCCGCTGGGTGCCCCCGATCTGTTACGCGGGCCTGGGCAGCGCCCTGGTGCTGCTGGCCCTGCAGTGGAACAACCCAAACCTGCAGCCCGCCTTCGTGGGCTCCTTCCTGGCCGACAACCTGGCCATCGCCTTCCGGGCCGTGGTGGCTGCCTCGACCCTGATCTCCCTGCTGTTGAGCTGGCGCTATGTGGAGCGCAGCGGCACGCCGGTGGGGGAATACGCCGGCATCCTGCTGGCCGCCACCCTGGGGGCAATGTTCCTGTGCGGCGCCACCGACCTGGTGAGCATCTTCGTATCGCTGGAAACCCTCTCGGTATCCAGCTACCTGCTGGCGGGCTACATGAAGCGCGATGCCCGCAGCTCTGAGGCAGCCCTCAAATACCTGCTGGTGGGCTCCGCCGCTGCGGCCGTTTTCCTCTACGGCGCCTCCCTGCTCTACGGCATCACCGGCGGCGGCACCGGCCTCGATGAGGTGGCGGTGGCCCTGCGCACCAGTGCCTCCCCGGTAACGGCCCTGGCCCTGGTGTTTGTGCTGGCCACCGTCGCCTTCAAGATCGCCGCGGTGCCCTTCCACCAGTGGACCCCAGACGTGTATGAGGGCTCGCCAACGCCAGTGGTGGCCTTCCTTTCGGTGGGCTCCAAGGCGGCCGGTTTTGCCCTGGCCCTGCGCATCCTGGTGGGCTGCTTTGAGAGTTTCGATGCCCAGTGGAAGCTGCTGTTCACCGTGCTGGCGGTGCTGAGCATGGTGCTGGGCAACGTGGTGGCCCTGGCCCAGACCTCTATGAAACGGATGCTGGCCTACAGCTCGATCGGCCAGGCCGGCTTCGTGATGATCGGCCTGGTGTGCGGCACCGAGGACGGCTTCGCCGCGATGGTGCTCTACATGGCGGCCTACCTGTTCATGAACCTGGGCGCCTTTGCCTGCATCATCCTCTTCTCGCTGCGCACCGGCAGCGACCGGATTTCTGACTACGCCGGGCTCTACCAAAAGGACCCCCTGATCACCCTGGGGCTGAGCCTCTGCCTGCTTTCCCTCGGCGGCATCCCGCCGATGCTGGGCTTCTTCGGCAAGATTTATCTATTTTTTGCCGGCTGGGCCGACCACCAATACCTGTTGGTGGTGGTGGGTTTGGTCACCTCGGTGGTTTCGATCTACTACTACATCTCGGTGATCAAGATGATGGTGGTCAAGGAGCCCCAGGAAGCCTCAGACGTGGTGAAGGCCTACCCGACCATCTCCTGGAGCGTGGCCGGCCTACCGGCCCTACGCACCGCCCTGGTGGGTTGCGTGATTGTCACCGCCGTGGGCGGTATTCTCTCCAACCCCCTGTTCACCTGGGCCAGCCAGGCCGTCACCGGCACGCCAATGCTTGTGCAGGCGATCGGTTGAGCCCCATGAGCTCACCCGTGGCCCAGCTCGAGGCCGTCGACAAGGTTTACGGCAGTGGCGACACGGCCGTTCACGCCCTCGACAAACTCGATCTCACCGTCAACCGGGGGGACTACCTGGCGGTGATGGGGGCCTCTGGCTCGGGTAAGAGCACCGCCATGAACATTCTGGGCTGCCTGGATCGGCCCAGCAGCGGCAGCTACCTGCTCAATGGCACCCCGGTGGAAGGGCTCAGCGATGACCAGCTGGCCGACCTGCGCAACCGGGATCTGGGCTTCGTGTTTCAGCAGTTCCACCTGCTGCCCCAGCTGAGCGCGCTCGAGAACGTGATGCTGCCGATGGTGTACGCCGGGGTGCCGGCCGCCGCGCGACGGGAGCGGGCCCAGGCGGCCCTGGAGCGGGTGGGCCTGGGCCAGCGGCTGTACAACAAGCCCAACCAGCTCTCCGGAGGCCAGCAGCAACGGGTGGCCATCGCCCGGGCGATCATCAACCAGCCGGCCCTGCTGCTGGCCGATGAACCCACCGGGGCCCTCGATTCCCAAACCACCGCCGAGGTGCTGGACATCTTTGATGCCCTGCACCAGGGCGGCATGACCGTCGTGATGGTGACCCACGAAGACGACGTCGCCGCCAGGGCTGAAAAGATCGTGCGCTTCCGCGACGGCCACATCCTGGGATGAAGGAAATTGGCGACCGACTGGTGCTCTGAGCTCAACAACAGCGATCTGGCCCGCTGGGGACTGCTCGATCAGGTGGCCAGAGAGCGCTGCATCGATCGACTGCTGAGCAACCGGCCCCTGCCGGCGCCTGAGTTGTTGTTGCAGATGCGCCAGGAACTCGAGCAGAAGCTGGGGCTGCTGGATCCGGAGCGGCGCAGCCAATGGCTTCAAAAGCATGGCCTCAGCGAAGAGGAGCTGGACCGCATGGCAGCCCGCACCTGGCAGTGGTTGGGGTGGTGCCGGGAGCGCTGGGGCAGCGGGCTGGAGACAATTTTTCTACGCCGCAAGGCCGAATTCGACCGGGTGAGCTACTCAATGCTGCGGCTGCGTGATGCCGAACTGGCCGCCGAGCTCTACCAGCAGATCAAGGAGGGCGAGGCCCTATTTTCCGACCTGGCGAGCAGCTTTTCCGAGGGACCGGAGAAACACAGCGGCGGCCTGCTGGGGCCGGTGCCCCTCAGCCAGCCCCATCCGGCCCTGGCCAAACTCCTGCAGGTGAGCAAGCCGGGGCAGCTCTGGCCGCCGAAGCGACATGAAGGCTGCTTCGTAATTGTGCGCTTGGAGAAGCTGCTGCCCGCCAGCCTCGATGCGGCCCTGCAGGAAACCCTGCTGCTGGAGGAGGGGGAGCGGGCCCTGCAGCGCCAGCTGCAACAGCTGGCGGCCCAGCAGAAATAATCAGCAATTGCTCACACTTCAATTAGCTGGCCCACGCAAATCGGGGCGTTGCAGCCAAAATCCGCGCCAATGATCAACGTCCCCACCAAGCCGCTAACTTGGCCCCTGGATGAGGGGCTTTGGATTTAGCAATTGCCCTGCGGGTTCTGGCCGGCTGGCCCCCCTTCAACCAGCTGCAGCCAAAAGAGCAGGCCCGTTTAGCCGAAACCCTCCAGCCGCTGCAGTTACGGCCTGGCCAGAAACTTTTTGAGCACGGCAGCCTGCCGCCGGGGGTGGCCTATGTGGTGAAGGGCCAGCTGCGGCTGCTGGCCCAGGACGAAAACGGCGAACCCTTCACGCTCAAGCGCATCGATCCGGGCTCCATGGTGGGCGAACGCAGCCTGCTGCGGGGCACGACTGGCCTGGCACTGCAGGCCGCCCTGCCCACCCAGCTGTGGCTACTGCCGGCAGACGCCTTTTTGGCGGCCCTAGACGAGCTGCCCAAGCCCTGCCCGCCGCTGGCAACCCCCAGCCTGGAGGAGCTCTACGCCGCGCTGGCCGCCAGCCCCCGGCCCAACCTGCCGCCCCGCCAGGCCCTGCGGGACTGGGCCTCCAACCAACTGCAGGAGCACTTCGGCGACCAGCAGGTGTTGCTGCTGCCCCCAGGCAGCCACAGCCTCCAGGCCGGCGGCGGGGCCTGGCTGGTGAGCTCGGCCAACTTCGAGGGCCTGGAGCCGGGCGCAGAGGTAATGGGCCCGGTTGAACTGTTTGTGCGCGGCAAGCTGCCCGGCCGGCTGGTGGCCCAACCGCCGGGCTGGCCGCCCGATCGCCTGCCGGCGGCGATGGTGGTGGTGGGCGGGGATCTGGCCCTGGATTCCGAGGTGCTGGAGCCGGAATGGGTGGAGAGCCCCGGCGCGATCGTGGCGGTGGAGCGGCAAACCGATTCGCTTGAGGATTGGTATGGACGCCTCAGCGACGACGGCAGTTTCCCCCAGGCCCGCGGCGAGGGGCCGATCGATGAACCGATGGCCTGCCTGCGCATGCTGGCGCGGCACTTCGACCTGCCCTTCCGCAAGGACGTGTTGCGCCGGATCCTGGTGTCCCAACACCAGCGTCAAGGCGATGCGGGCATCGCCTTGACCCAGCTGGCGGCCGTGTGCGACCTGATGGGCCTGCGGGCCTCGCTGCTGGAGGTTTCGGCGGCCCAGCTGCCGCGGCTGCCGCTGCCGGTGTTGGTGTTGCAGGAGGGCCACCCCCAGCTGCTCTGGGAGATCGGCGCCGACGATGCCCTGGTGGGCGATCCCCGTAGCAAGCAGGAGTGGCGCGGCCTGGAGGCGTTCACCAGTTCCACCGGGGATGGAACGGTGGCGGTGTTGGCGGTGGAGCGCAGTGCCAGCTCGCCCACGGCCCGTTTTGGCCTGAGCTGGTTTTTGCCGGCGCTCCAACAGCACCGCAGGATTTTGATCCAGGTGCTGATCGCCAGCTTCTTTGTGCAGCTGTTTGGGCTGTTCAATCCGCTGCTGATCCAGCAGATCATCGATGCGGTGATCAGCCAGGGCAACCTCAGCAGCCTCAATGTGCTCGGCACCCTGCTGGTGGGCATGGCCGTGGCCCAGGCGGTGCTGGGCGCCCTGCGCACCTATCTGTTCTCCGACACCACCAATCGGATCGACATCACCCTCGGCGCCACGATCATCGACCACCTGCTGCGCCTGCCCCTGGGCTATTTCGCCAGCCGGCCGGTGGGGGAGGTGAGCAGCCGCATCAACGAGCTGGAAAAGATTCGTCGCTTTCTCACCGGCACGGCGCTGACGGTGGTGCTGGACGCGGTGTTTGCCCTGATCTACATCGCCGTGATGCTGCTCTACAGCGTCAGCCTCACCTTCTGGAGCCTGGCGGTGGTGCCATTTTTCGTGGGGCTCACGGCGGCCACGGCGCCGATCATCCGCGCCCAGCTGCGCGACCAGGCCGAGGCCAATGCCCGGGTACAGAGCCACCTGGTGGAAACCCTCAGCGGCATGGAAACGGTGAAGGGCCAGGGGATGGAGCTGCACAGCCGCTGGCGCTGGCAGCAGCTCTACGGCGGCCAGATTCAGGCAGGCTTCCGCAACACCCTCACCAGCACCGCCGCCGGCTCGGCCAGCAAGTTTTTCGAGCAGCTCTCCGGCCTGCTGGTGTTGTGGGTGGGGGCGGGGTTGGTGCTCAAGGGCGAAATGACCCTGGGCCAGCTGATCGCCTTCCGCATCCTGGCCGGCTTTGTCACCAGCCCCCTGCTGCGCCTGGCCACCCTCTGGCAGAACTTCCAGGAAACCGCCCTGTCGCTGGAGCGACTCGCCGACATCATCGACCAGCCCGAGGAGATCGAAATTGCCGGCGAACAGCTGCCCCCCCTGCCGCCGCTGCAGGGGGGTATCAGCTACGAGGGCGTGAACTTCCGCTTTGGCAACCAGGGGCCCCTGCAGCTGGTGAATGTGGGCTTCGAAATCCCCGCCGGTGCCTTCATCGGCATCGTTGGCAGCAGTGGCAGCGGCAAGAGCACCCTGCTCAAGCTGCTCACCCGGCTCTACGACCCGCTTGAGGGCCGGATCCGCATCGATGGCTATGACATCAGCAAGGTGGATCTCTACTCCCTACGGGCCCAGATCGGCGTGGTGCCCCAGGACAGCCTGCTGTTCGACGGCTCGGTGCTGGCCAACCTGTCGCTGACGCGCCCCGATGCCTCCTTTGAGGAGATCTGTCTGGCGGCCGAGGTGGCCTGTGCCCACGAGTTCATCCAGGCCATGCCAGCTGGCTACAGCAGCTCGGTGGGCGAGCGGGGGGCTGGCTTGAGTGGCGGCCAGCGCCAGCGGATCGCCATTGCCCGCATGGTGCTCAAGCAGCCGCGGTTGCTGATTCTCGATGAGGCCACCAGCGCCCTCGATGGGGTAACCGAGAAGCAGGTGACCCGCAACCTGATGGAGGCATACCGGGGCCGCACGGTGCTGTTTATCACCCATCGGCTCGGAGCCCTGCGCCACGCCGATCAGATCCGGGTGATGGATCAGGGCGCCCTGGTGGAGCAGGGTGCCCACGCTGAGCTGATGGCCCTGGGCGGCCGCTACGCCACGCTCTACAGCCAGCAGGAGGCGGCGCTGGTATGACCAACCTGGGCAAACGCAGCAAGGCCGCGCTGGTAGCAAGGCCCCTGGATTACCAGGAGGTACGTCTCAAAGCTGCACCGGTGTGGAGCCAGGCGGTGGTGTGGACGATCATCGGCACCGCCTCGCTCGGGTTTATCTATGCGGTCGCCGCCAAAATTGATGAGGTGGTGGTAGCCAACGGCACCATCCAGGCCCTGGGAGCAGCCCGGCCGATCATGAGCCCCGCCCCGGGGGTGGTGAGCCAGATCTTCGTCAAAGAGGGCCAGTCGGTGCGGGCTGGCGAACCGCTGCTGCGCTTTGATCCGGAGGTGAGCCAAACGCGGCGCAACACGCTGCAGCAACAGCTGCGGCTGGAGCGCCAGCGCTTCCAGGAGCAGGAGCGGGCTTTCAGGGCCCGCGAGCAGAGCCTGGGCTCACGCACCGAGAGCCTGGAGGGTTCGGTGGAAACCGAGCGGGTGATCCTCAGCCAGATCGAACCGCTGGCCCGCGAAGGTGGAATTCAAACGGTGCAGGTGCTGCAGCAGAAAAACAAGATCCAGCAACTGCGCTCGGAAATCGCCCAATCGGAGGCGAATTTGCGGGAGGTGCAGGCCGAACTGGTGAAGCTGCGCCAGGAATCGCTGCGCAACCTGAGCGACCTGGAGCGCCAGCTGGTGGAAGTGAACAAGGCCCGGGAATATGAGATGTTGCGCGCACCGCTGGCGGGGATGGTGTTCGAGCTCAAACCATCCAGCCCGGGCTATGCGGCCAGCGCCAACGAAACCCTGCTGAAGGTGGTGCCCAGCGGCACCTTGGAGGCGAAGGTGTTTCTCACCAACCGGGATGTGGGCTTTGCCCGCCCTGGCCAGGAAGCCCAGGTGCGGGTAGACGCCTTTCCCTTCACCCAGTTTGGCTCCATCCCGGGCCGGCTAAAGGCGATCGGCACCGATTCGCTGCCGCCCGATCCAGAGAACCCCCTGCCACGCTTTCCGGCCTACGTGGCCCTAGATCGGCTCTACCTGGAGAACAGCGGCACCCGCCACCAGGTGAGCTCCGGCCAAACCGTATCGGTGAATCTGGTGGTGCGCGAAAAACGCGTGATCACCCTGCTCACCGATGCGGTGCAAAAAGCGATCGACTCCCTGCGCCGCATCCGTTCCTAACCGCTGCCATGACCGCCACTCCCCGCCCCACTGCCGAACGCGTCTCCAGCTTTTTGCAGTGGTTTGAAAGCCTCCAGCCAGACGATCAGCACCACCTGATGGGCCTGGTTTACAGGGAGAAAAAGATCCGCGATGTGGTGCAGGCACTGGCCTCGATGGCCCAGGAGCAGCGCCAGGAGGTGTTCCAGCGGCTAGGCCTGCCCCAGGATGTGCTCTCCCGCATGCCACCTCCAGATCCAGCCGCGATCAGCGATGTAGTTGTGGAGTGGGAAGAATGGAAAGCTCCAGCCAGCTGAGCTCCGGCGGCCCAGTGCCCCGGCCCAGACGACGCAGCCCCCGCCTGCGGTGGCTGGAGAATCTGCGCGATCGCCTGCCCCAGCGCAGCAGCCTGCCCCAGTTGATGTTCGCCCCCTTTGCCACCCAGCTGCTGCTGGCGATGGCGCTGGTGCTGGGATTGAGCTATCAGATGGCGGGGCGGATCATCAACCAGCTCACCAGTGAGCTGGGGGGCCAGATCGGCGAGCGGGTGCTGCAGGAGCTGAATGCCCAGCTCAGCGCCCCACGCCAGGTGAACGCCATCAATGCCAGGTTGCTGGGCAGCGGCCTGATCAGCCCAGGGCGGGTGCTGGAGCTGGGGCCACTGCTGCAGACGGAGATGGAGCAGTTCCAGGGCCTGGGCTATGTGCAGCTGGCCCGCCCCGATGGCACCTACATCGCCCTGGAGCGCAACCAGCAAACCGACGAGCTGGAACTGAGCCGCCAGGGGCCGGGATCGGGCTTGCGCCCCATGATCACCGCCCGAGCGGGCGCCGACGGCCAGCCGGGAGAGGCGATCCGCAGCCAGAGCTTTGATGCCCGGCAGATGCTCTGGTATCAGAGAGCCGTGGGCAATCCGGAGGCAATCAGCGGTTTTTCCGTGCCATTCGGCTCCGCCAAAGCTGCCGCGGGCGTGGCCGGCGCCGACATCTGGCCAATCCAGATCACCCGCTTTCTGCAAAACCTCCAGATCGGCAAGGGGGCGGCGGTGCTGGTGGTGGACCAGCAGGGATTTGTGGTGGGCAGCTCCAGTGCCCAGAAGCTCTATGGGATCGAGGGCGGACGCCTGGTGCGCCAACGGGCCACCGAAGCCAGCGACCCGCTGGTTCGCGGCATGGCCCAGCTGGTGAAACCACGCTTTGGCCAGGAACTGGCGGAGCGTCGCAGCATCAATGGCAGCGCCAGCATGGTGGTGACGCGGATGTGGAACGACCCCTCCGGCATCCGCTGGCAGGTGGTGGTGGCCACGCCGGAAGATAACTACCTGGCAGCGGCGAAAAACACCCTGGCCACCAGCCTTGTGCTGGTGTTGATGAGCTTCGGGGTGGTGGTGCTGGTGAGCCGGTTCACGGCCAAGCTGGTGAGCTCACCATTGCAAAAGCTGGCCGGCGCCGCCGATGCGATGGCCAAAGGTGAGCTGGATCAACGGCTGAGTGGCAGCGCCATCGATGAGGTCAACGACCTCACCCTGTCGTTCAACGGCATGGCCGGCCAGCTGCGCCAGAGCTATGGCGATCTGGAGGCCTCCAAGAACTACCAGGAGTCGATCCTCGAGAGCATGCCCAGCGGCGTGATCACCTTCAGCGAGTCTGGGCTGGTGCGCACGGCCAACCAGGCGAGTTGCCGGATCCTCGGCTGCGAACTGGAGCAATTGGTTAACCGGGCCGCCACGGAGCTGTTTGGCGGCCCTAACGGCTGGCTGGCATTGCAACTGCAGGAGGTGCAGCACAGCGGCGAGAGCCGCCAGCTGCTGGATACGGAGCTGGCACTTGCCGCTGGCACCACGTCGGTGAATATCACCCTGCAGCCGCTGCAGGATCCCCGGCTGGGCACGATTGGCGTGATCCTGATGCTCGAGGACATCAGCGAGGAGAAACGGATCAGGGGCACGATGGCCCGCTACATGGACCCCCTGATCGCCGAGCAGCTGCTGCGCAGCGGCTCCGACACCCTTGGGGGTGTGGAGAGCATGGCCACGGTGTTGTTCAGCGATATCCGCAGCTTCACCAGCATCACCGAAGTGCTGGGCGCCCAGGGCACGGTGCGCTTCCTCAACGACTACTTCACCTTGATGGTGGATTGCCTGCAACGGGAAGGCGGAATGCTCGATAAGTTCATCGGCGACGCCGTGATGGCCGTGTTTGGCCTGCCGGTGGCGGGCGACAGCGACGAGGATCAGGCGATCCGCTCGGCGATCGCCATGCAGGAGGTGTTGGCGAACTTCAACAGCGAACGCCAGACGCGGGGGGAGCAGCCGATCGGGATCGGCATTGGCCTGCACACCGATGCGGTGGTGAGCGGCAATATCGGCTCCCCCAAGCGCATGAATTACACGGTGATCGGCGATGGCGTGAACCTGGCGGCGCGGCTGGAATCGGCCTGCAAGTTTTATGGCGCCAAACTGCTCGTGAGCGATGCCACCCTGCGGCGGGCCAAGGGCCGATATGTGAGCCGGGAAGCAGACCAGGTGGTGGTGAAGGGCAAGAGCGAGCCGGTGCTGGTGCATGAGCTGCTGGATTTCAGCACCGAAGCGAGCTTCCCCAACCGCGATGCGGTGTTCGCCCGCTACGGCGCGGGGCTACAGGCCTACCGGCAGCAGCAGTGGACAGAGGCGATGGGCGCGTTCCAGGCGGCACTGGCACTGCACCCAGGCGACCGGCTGAGTGCGCTCTACCTGGAGCGCTGCGAGCACCTGCAACAAAACAACCCCGGCCCGGACTGGAACGGGGTGTGGGTGATGGAGGGCAAGTAGCCAGGGGCACTTTTGCTCAGGCGAAGCGCTGTCCCAGGGCCAAGCTGAGCTCAAGCAGGCTGATGAGTGAGGCCTTGTCGGTATTCATGCGCTGGCGCAATTCCCGCTGACGCCTCTCGAGGCGATCGCCCACGGGGTGCTGGCGCAGGTCGGTGCCGGAGGGCCGGTTGATCCAGCTGCGCAGCTCAACGAGCTGGTCGGGCCCAAGCGAGGCGATGATGCCATCAAGGCCCTGGGGCTGCAGCTCGGCCTGCATGCGGCCAAGGCTGTCGTAGATGGGCAGCTCCTGGCGGAGGTGCGGGTCGTAGAGCGGCAGGTCGTGGGTGCCCGTCTGGTTGCTGACCCGCTCCACCAGCTTGCGCAGGTGGGGCTCCAGATCGGCCTGGCTGGGGGCGGCAGCGGCACTGAGGCTCATCGGCAGGGCCTGCTCAGCCAGGATCTCGAGCTTGTCCGCATCCACCCGGGCCGCCACCAGGCACTGCAGCCCGGCCGGGGAAAGCAGCTTGAACACCACCACGATGCGCTCGGCCGTCGCCGCGGCCACCTGGGGTGCGGCAGGCAGCAGCTTCCGCACCCAGCTGCTGAGCCTGCCGCCGCCGAAGCGGTTGATGGCGTAGAGGCTGGCGCCACCGAGTGCCAGGGCTTCCAGCATGCCGCTGGCCAGGCCGGGTTCAATGCCCAGTGCTTGCGACACAAACGCCAGCGTGCGGGACTCGTCTGTGGTTGTGCTCCTGGTGCCGTTGCCGTTGCCGGCGGCAGCGCCTTGGCCATCGGCTGGGAGGCTGATCAAGCCGGAGCTGGTGGCCCAGGTGATTAGGTCATCAAAGGCCCGCTTGGCATAGGCCAGCACCAAGGAGCTATCGGGCTTGGTAGAGCCGGATCCAGCATCCAAGCCGGAAGCGGCGCTCGAATCGGCCGTGGCTACTACTGAGGCGGCGGTTTCTCCTGAGGCGGCCTTTACTGCGCCGGCTTCTTCGGCGGCCGTGGTTTCTAGGGTGACTGTTTCTCCCGGGGCGGCGACCGAAGAAGCAAAGGTGCTGTCGGTGGAGCCCACCGAAGCAAGTTCGAACACACCAGATTGGGCGACTGGTTGGCCGCTGGATTGGGTGACTGGCTGGCTGCTGGGTTGAGTAACCGGTTGGTTGCCGGGTTGGGCGACTGGTTGGGTAACTGGCTGGCTACCGGGCTGGCTACCGGTTTGGCCACCGGGTTGGCCGTCTCCAGACGGAGATTCCGGCGCGACGAGTTTATAGAAAAGGCCAGGATCAGATGCACTACCAGCCACTAAGTCATTGTCACCTAATTCGTTATCAGTTAAGTAGAGATGGAGGGACAGCTTGCCATCTAGGCCCTCAACGACCACGGCGCCATTTCCAACGTATTTCCCATCGCCATCTTGCTGGCGCATGAATTTAAACCATACGCCAGAACCGACCTTCTCAGATATAATTAGCTTACCATCAAGACCCTGCAGCCCTACCTTGCCGGGGTCGTCGTCAGAGACCAGCAGCTGCGCTGAGGTGTAAGCGACCGCAGCGTTGTCCGTCGCGACGTTCACCGTCACGGCCCCTGCTACGTTCGAGATCACCGTGCCATAGCTCGCCGCGTAGGTGAAGCTGGCTTCACCGGTGAAGTCGGCATCCGGTGTAAAGAGCACCGTGCCGTCGTCTTTCAAGACGGCGGTGCCGCCGGCGCCGCTGGTGACACTGGTGACACTGGCATTGGCAATCGTCAGCGCTTTGCCGTCTACATCCGTCAACATTTTGCGTTTTCCATCTGTCAATACTGTCAATACTCCATACCTAGCTTTTGCAGCTTGAAAAGCAGCCCAGGGGAGATGCTTCGCGAATACGACCACATCACGCTCTAGGCCCTCCAGACCCGGCTGTTCAGGCAATTCAATTATCACCTTCAACTGGGTTCCAGGCGAATCAGTATCAGCATCCATCAAGCCTCCGTTTTCGTCTTTTTCGATGTCAAGGGTGAACGCTACTGGAGCCCCGAGCAACACGATCTCAGTCGACGCGCTTTCATCTTCTGAATCACTGGATACGGCAATGTCCAACTCCTCCAATGTAGGAATTGGAATCCGAACCTCAACCAACTCGCCGTCAACCAATAATTCAAGCGCGAATGCACTAGGGGCACCTGAAGCATCCAAAAGAACTTCCGCCTGGTTGACGCTCTTTATCTCAAATGTACTTTCCTCGGAGACAGAGAAGCTTTCGATGTCTATCTTAACTTCCACCACTTCTATCGGCTGAGTTGCAACGGTGGTGACAGTGCCGTTCACGGTGGCGGAGGCGCTACCGCCATGGCCATCGGAGGCTGTGTAGTCAAAGGAGACAGAGCCGGTGTAACCAGAATTGGGTGTGAAGGTGATTTCCCCTGTAGCACTGACATTGACGACGCCATTAGTTACAGCGATCTGCTGCTGTATACCAGTGAGTCTGGTGTCAGCAATCGAGGTAATGGAGAGGATATTGCCATCTGGATCGGTGTCGTTGGCGAGGAAGTCTAGAGAAGAGGTGGTGGCATCTTGTGCGACCGTGAAGGTGTCGTCAACCGCAACGGGCGGGTCGTTGACCGGCGCGACATTCACCGTCACGGTCGCGGCGTTCGAGGTCTCCATGCCGTCGCTCACCGTGTAGGTGAAGTTGGCGGTGCCGTTGAAGTTGGCGGTCGGTGTGAAGGTCACCGTGCCGTTGCCGTTTAGGACTGCCGTGCCGCCCGTGCCGCTGGTGACGCTGGCAAGCGTCAGCGTATTGCCGTCTCCATCGGTGTCATTGCCCAGCAGATCGGAGCCGGTGTAGGTGACCGGGGTGTCTTCTGTGGCGGCGAGGGTGTCGTTAACAGCAACGGGCGTGTCATTGACGGGGGTGACGTTCACCGTCACGGTCGCAGCGTTCGAGGTTTCCGTGCCGTCGCTCACCGTGTAGGTGAAGCTGGCGGCGCCGGTGAAGTTAGCGGTCGGCGTAAAGGTCACCGTGCCGTTACCGTTTAGGACTGCCGTACCGCCGGTGCCGCTGGTAACGGTGGCAATCGTCAGCGTCGTGTTGGCATCTCCATCGGTGTCATTACCCAGTAGATCGGCGGCGGTGTAGGTGACCGGGGTGTCTTCTGTGGCGGCGAGGGTGTCAGCGCTTGCAACCGGTGCGTCATTGACCGTACTGACGGATGGATCAACGGATACCGGTTGTCCATTGGTGCTGCCGTCGTTGGGCGTCAGCGTGAAGGGAGGCAGATTGCTGCCGTCATTCACCAGGGCCAGACCAGCGGCAGTGAGCAGCACCTGGCCGGTGTTTTCTCCGGTGCCCAGGCTGTAATTGGTGGTGTCGTCGAGAGTGACGGTGACGGAATCGCCGTCGGCATCGCTGGTGGAGAAGGTGGCAACCACCGAGCCCACTTCATTGCCGGCGGCATCTTCTGTGAAGGTGGTGGTGCTCTGCAGCGTCAGTAGCGGCAGGTCATTGACGGTGGTGATGCTCAGGCTGATCAGCTGAGTTTCGGTGTTGCCGGCATCGTCTATGACGCTGACGGTGAAGGAATCGCTGCCGTAGAAGTCGCCATCAGGCGTGTAGCTCCATAGGCCGCTTTCGCCATTGATGGATGCGCTGCCGTTGGCGGGGCCATCGGCAATCGTGTAATTGGGAGCCGTGTCACCATCAGCGCTGTCGCTGAAGATCAGTGTTCCGGTGATCGAACCGCCATCTTCTGAACCGGTGCCGGAGGTATCACCGGTGAAGCTTCCCGCGTCAGCATCTGGATTGATGCTCAGGCTGATCTGCTGAGTTTCGATGTTGCCGGCATCGTCTGTGACGCTGACGGTGAAGGAATCGCTGCCGTAGAAGTCGCCATCAGGCGTGTAGCTCCATAGGCCGCTTTCGCCATTGATGGATGCGCTGCCGTTGGCGGGGCCATCGGCAATCGTGTAATTGGGAGC
>NZ_JAGQCQ010000288.1:0-5005 GCF_024346275.1 Cyanobium sp. BA20m-p-22 | reverse complement strand
GGGCTGGAAGAGGTCGCCCTGCACCAGGGTGCGGGCGCGCAGCTTTTTGCCGGCCGCAGGCTTGGTGGCGGGCATGGCTGCGATGGGCATGACGGAGAGGGAGATGGCTTTGATGGGCATGGCGCTGATGGGTAGCCATTCTTCAGCTCGGAAGACGGCGTAGGGAGAGGAGACGGGCATCGGGCACAACCGAGACACTTGGCGTACATCTGTACTAATCAAGGAAGTTGGTGGTGTCAAGCCTTTGGCGGCGGCCCTCGCCTGCTGGCGGAGTTCGCCGGTGCCAGCTGCCCCCTAAAGTCCTAATGACGGGGCGTGGCGCAGCTTGGTAGCGCGGGTGCTTTGGGAGCACTAGGTCGCAGGTTCGAATCCTGTCGCCCCGATTGACTTTTCACCGATTGACCAAGGGAGATGCGCGCAAAATGCGCACAATCTCCTGGGTTCTCGCCCATTCCTCGACGGAAGCGAGAGCTCTTTGAGCCTGCTGCGAGAGAGCAAAAGGGCTCTGCAGAGGGCGAAAGGGGCTTGGGCTATGCCCGAGAGATCGCTTGGATCTGAGTTTTTTCCTGCCACCCCTGGTTTCGAGGCTCCCCTTCCTGCCAGTCAGCACCTCATCGGGTCAGCGCCTAATCATTTCCAGCACCACGACACCCCTGGCAACCCCTGCTACGAGCGCAGCCGCAACTGCTACAGGCTCCTGCAGGCCTTGGAAGCCATCAGAGAAGCCCTTATGGCCGGCGGCTGTCTCGGGTGCTCGTCACACCCGAACAGCTGTCCTGGGGCCGGGTCGGGATGGATCAGGCCACCCGCTACGGCCTAGTGCAAGCAACACGGCACCCCGCCGGGTTGCTGCTGGTGGAGTTCCTGGATGTGCCCTGGGGCTTAACAAGAGAGCGCAGCGAGGGCTGCAGGCGTCGTCGGCTGTTCTGAACTTGCCACAGCTGCGCCGTGGCTGACGTCAGACAGCCGCCGCCGCCTTCCGCCCCTGCGCTGGGGTGCGGGGATGGAGCGCAAGGGGGGCATGCCCGCGGCTGCGGTGGCGTGGCTGCCGGATGCCGGTGGCTGGCTGGAGTGAGGCTCCAGCTTTCCTCGCGCGGCTGCGGGGCAATGGTCGATTTTGATCGGATCTGATGGCCTTAGTTCTTAGTAGGCCGAGGCCACCGGGCATGGCCTTGCTCTGCGCAGATCGATTGCCCTGCAGTTGTTTTACTCATTTATAAGTGCATTTGTACTGCTAGAATAAGAGCTGCGCCAAAGGCCTCTAGCCCATCGCCTGCGGTAATCCAATCCCCTGATCTCGCCAGCACTGCCGCTCTTCTTTTTGCGATGTGTTGCCCCGATCAGTTGTCACATCTGGCAGCTGATTCATGGATCTTTATCTCTCGTCTAGCCCTGAAATATCCCCATCCCGCTCGCTTGTGATCGCGGCCGGTGGTGGTCGTGATCTGGCCTGGCCCCAGCAGCGGGTTGCCGCTGAGCTGCTCGCCCGCAGCAGTGGCCGGCTGGTGCATTTGCTCCTCCATGGCGGGGCCCGCGGCGCTGATGCCGCCATTGGTCGGGCGGCCCAGCAGCTGGGTTGGTCAGCCCTGGTGATGCCAGCTCAATGGCAGCTCCATGGGCGGGCCGCTGGGCCAATTCGCAATCGCGAGTTGCTCGAGCAGGCCGTAGCCAGCGCTGTTGCTCGCAGCTCTCCTGGCTGCCTCACCTCAGTGCTGGTAGTCGCCTTTCCCGGTGGTGCCGGCACGGCCTCACTGGTGAGAGAAGCCCGCCGTATGGCCTCCCGCTCCCCGGTGCCGATTGCCGTGGTCGAGGTCAGCCCAGCTGCCGGGCTCTGCGCTGTTCCGGCTGGCATCGCCTGCTCGTAATCCCCCAGCACCAAAAGCCTTTGGCGCCCCTGGCGCTCCGTTCCGTTCTTTCCATTCCCATCACCTTCTCACCGTCATGGCTGTTCTCACCCCCATCCCTGCTCCAGTCGCTGCCCCTGCCCCAGCGGCAGCCCCCTCGGCATCAGGCCCTGCCTGCTCCCTGCAGCGCTCAGGTTCGCTGTGGCAGCTGGGCAGCGAGGCCCAAGAGCTCACCACCGCCATCGGCCAGCTCGCCGAGCAGCTGGAAACTGATGATCCCGAGCAGCGGGCACTGGCCCTGGCCGAGCTGGAGGCAGCCCTACTTGCAGAAGAGGGCAATAAGCAGGCCCTCGCCGCCAAGGCCGATGCCACCTGCTGGGTGATCGAGCATCTACGCGGTCAGGCCGCCTACCGCCAGCAGCAGGCCAAGCGGCTCGCCGATCTGGCACGTAGTGATGCCGGCCGGGCTGATGCGTTGGAGGAATCGCTGATCTTTGTCCTCACCCAGCTCCAGCCAGCCGCTGCCCGCTTCTCCTTCCCCGATCACGAGCTCAGCAGCCGCAAGTCCTCAGCTGTCGTGATCGACGAAGAGCAGGCCCTCGATGCCGAGTGGCTCACCTTCTCCACCACAAGCAAACCCGACAAGAACGCCATCAAGGAAGCCCTCAAAGCCGGCCGTCAAATCACCGGCGCTCAGCTGCTCACCCGCCGCTCCTGGCGCATCCACTGACTGGAGGGGGGCAGAGCCCCCCGCGACATGGCCCGCTGCAGTGGCGGGCCCTTTCTTCCTGATCCGATTTCGCTCCTTTCTTCTTCTCGCTCCATCGCTTCCCATCGCCATGACCGTCGCCGCCCCTTCCGCCAATGGGTCCAGCACCAGCAGTCGTCCCGCCGCTCCTCTTCCGGCCCAGCGGCCGCCCTCCGCTCTGGAGGTGATCCGCTCTGCTGACCGGTCCGATATGGAGACGTCAGCAAACCCGCCATCAGCCGCGGCGCCGCAAGTCCTCCAGGCTCAACCCCTTGGCTTCTCCCCCGAGCAGCTCGCCGCCCTGGCCGCTCCGCTTGATCGGGCCAAAGTTCGTCAGCGGGAGCAGGGCCGCAGCCGCGTGAGCTATTTGGAGGGTTGGCAGGTAATCGCGGAAGCCAACCGCATCTTTGGCTTTGACGGCTGGCAGCGCCAAACCATCGCCGTTCGCTGCGTTGCACAGGCTGAGCGATTGATTGGTCGGGACCAGAAGCCCGGCTGGGGCGTCACCTACACCGCCCGCGTACGCATCACCGTCACAGCCGGAGGCCATACACCCCTGATCCGCGAGGGCACCGGTGCCGGCCACGGCATCGACGCCGACCTGGGCCAGGCCCATGAGTCCGCCATCAAGGAGGCCGAGACCGATGCGATGAAAAGAGCGCTGATGACCTTTGGCAATCCCTTTGGCTTGGCGCTCTACGACAAGCAGCAGCGTGAGGTCACGAGTTCTGCGTCTCCAAATGAGCGCCCAACAGGCCAGCCCCGGCTGAGCGGGCCTGCATCCCAAAGGCAATCAACGGCGGCAGCCACTGCTGAGCCAAAAGGGATGGATGCAGGCTCTCCACATCAGCAGGATCCAGGGCTACTCCCCCTCGATGCGACCACAATCAGCGCACTCCACAGCACCATTCGCCAGTTGCCCCGTCCGCTGCTGGAAGGCCTTACTCAAGGCTTCCGCAAGCGCTTCTCCATCCCTGAGGAGGCCGCACCAATCGCCGATCGAATCAACCAGAAGTGCCACCACGACTGGATTGAGGCTTTTCTGGTGTCGCACCGAGAGGTGCGCACAGCTGACCAGCACCGAGAGGTGCGCACATCAGATCAGCAATAGCGGCACGAGGCACTGCCGCAAGGCTGATCGGATCAGACTTCATCGATTACCAACCAGGCCGCAAAGCCCGTTTGCGGCCTCTCTCCTTATTCCACATGCGTCTTTCCCCCGGCCGGGTCGCCACCAATGCAGTTAGTTCATCATCATCATCATCATCCATCAATTCAATTCATTCAGGCATCACACAAGCCCTCCAGGAAAATGTGAAATCAAGCTCCAATCCCCACCTTGAAAAAATTTAACAATCAACTCCAACTTACCCCTAGGGACCCTGGCTCTATTTAGGGCTAACTCGTGCGCCCTTCAGTCCTCCTCTGCCCAAAAAAATTGCCCGTCAAGAGCCAGAAATTTGCTTACATTTTCCATTAAAAATTGACGGGGATAGATGATGCCATTTTAGCCTTATTTCAAGCTGCTACAACCGATGAAATTCAGCACAATCTCACGGTCAATCCAGCTCTCTCATGGATGATAGGTTGCTTGCAGGTAGTTTGAAGCAGATCAGGAAACAGGCATCAATTTCTACCTAGATTTTCCCAGCGCTTTGACTCTATTATGCCCTCTAGCTTCAAATAGCGCTCGCACATAGCATCAGCAATGGCAGGAGAGAGCTTGTCCAAGATCTCAGGATGCAAACGTTCTTCTAATTGCGCAGCTGTCATTAAATTAACAGCTGCGAGATCGCGAACGTGCTGAGAAACCCCAGGACGAAGATACCGATTTAGATACTCAGACTCAGCTCTAAGGGCGTCTACTGAGGCGTCGTGTGCTGCATCTCGACGTTCCTGCTCAGCTTTTACGAGACGAGCCTGTCGCTGGACTCCTTCGTCAGATGCTTTCGTTGGAGCTAGACCAGCGGGAATAAAAAACTCATTGCCAACCTGAGATGTTCCAAGCAAGCACTTATTGTCTTCTTCTATTGCCCAGGCCATCAGTGCATTCATGTCCTCGGGATAAAGCCTGAAACGCGAAACCGCGTGCTGCCAAGTCTCGCTATCTCTTTTGATAACCCATAAGTCTTTGGTCAACGCTCCAACCTCCAGCTGATCTCTTGACCGTGCATACCAAGCTACCGACTCTTTCTGAAGTTCAACGGTTTTACCTCGTTTCCCCAGCGCCAGACACCCTGCCGGAGCCGCTCAGCCAGATGACATCGCGGACAGTTGCAGTTGTCTGTTCATGGCCCCCACGACAAGCGCTGCAGCTTCCAGCCGGGCAGCAACGTCTTCCGGGCGTGGTAACCATGCAGAAACTGCATAGTCCGCGCCGCAGATTGGGGAAGAGGTCCTAATCGATAACCCG
>NZ_JAGQCQ010000287.1:0-5026 GCF_024346275.1 Cyanobium sp. BA20m-p-22 | reverse complement strand
CCTGCCTTTGGCGCACCAGCTCGCCCAGGTGGTCTTGATCGTGGGCGAACCTTCCCCGGGCCAGGGGGGGCAGGGGGGTCACCGTGAGCCCGAGGCGGTCGCAACCTGCCAGGCCGATGCGGCGGCGACCCACGTCTAGGGCCAGCACCGACTGGGGTTGGGGGGCAGGCCTCCCCACTAGGGCGGTGCCAGGGGTGTCGGTGTGGGCAGGGGGCGGCGGCGGGGCTGCCACTGCTCCAGGATTGCTTCGAGGCCCCGGGCGGCCCTTGAGGGCGCCTGCAGCGCCTGGCGTCGCCAGACGCTGCGGGCCATCAGCACCCGCTCACCCCTTTCGCTGGCCCCGAGGCTGGCCAGCCACTGCTGCAGAGCCTGCTGGCGCAGGTCACAGCGCAGCCAGAGTGGGGATTGGCCTCCCAACCTGGCCTGGATCTGGCGCAGCAGCAGCTCACTGGCCGGGCCCACCAGTTGCTCCCAGCCCGGGTGCAAGCTCAGTTCCACGTCGTGGCCGCCGCCGGGATGGTCACCGATCCAGCGCACGGCAGCTACTGCCTGTTCCCGGCTGGCATCGACCAGCATCCAGCCCCTGCCACGGCTTTGATCGAGCAGATCTTCGACGCGCCTATCCAGCAGTTGCCTCAGCCGGGCCGGGCAGGCCGCCTGCTCCAGATGCCAGAGCAAGGTGGCGCTGCGGCGGTTCAGCGGGGTGAGTTGCAGGTCGGCCGGCAGGGCCCAGCTGGAGCTGCTCTGGCCGGGGGGGGTGCTCCAGCACCACAGCCGGTCGGTGCGCAGGGGCTGGAAGCCCTGCTCTCTCAACATGGCCAGCCGGCCGTCATCGAGGGTCGAGGCGGTGGCGATCCAGCTGACCGCTTCCTTGGCCTGCTGTATTGCCTGGCGCACCAGGGTGGCGGCTAGTTCCGCATGGCCGGGGCCGGGGGCAAGCCGCAGGTGCTCGATCTGCCAGCAGCTGCCGCTGCGGTTGAGGCGCCGGGTGACGATCAGGCCAAGGGGGGTTTGGCCGCTCAGGGCCACCAACACCTCGGGTGCCAGGGAAGGCCTGGCCCGCAGGGCGTGCAGGACCCGCTCGGGTAGGCCCAACAGGATCGCCCGCTGTAGCAGGGGCTGCAGCGGCAAAAAGGTAGGGCCATTGAGCAGGGGCAGGTGCCAGCCGGCCAGGGGCTCAAGCCGCCAGCTCTCCGGTTCGGGGCGCTGCGGCAAAGCCGAACTGGCTGTGGGCGGCTGCAGAATCCCGAGCATGGTGGGCGGGCACTGACTCCTTGACTCCCACTCTATCGGCGCTGGCGGGAAGGGGCCTCAGCTTGGCCGCACCAGCACCAGGGGAGTGCGCTCATTGGCATTGCCGGCCGGGTTGGGCCTCAGGGCCCGCTCCAGCAGTGCCTCATCGCAATTCGGGCTGGAGGCGAGCACCTTGACCCGGCCCAGGTCGTTGACATCGACCACCGCCACAGCCACGCCGAGGCAGCGGGCCATGGCGGCGCAGAAGGCGGCGGGCTGCTGCGGGCCCAGCACAATCGTCTGGTCGTAGGGCGGGGTGGTGCCGGTGATGTCATCAATCAGGCGGGCCTGATCTCCAGCCAGGCGGTAAAACCAGCCCTTGCTGCCCACCAGCTTGAGGCCCAGGCCGACAATCCAGGCCCCCAGCACCTGGGCCGGGCCGACCACGTCTATCAGGCTTTGCAGGCCGCAGGCCGTCGCCAGGGAGCTGGTGGGATGGAACACCCGGCAGAGCAGGCGGGCCAACATGCTGGGCGCCAGGTTGGCCGGATGCTGGTAGCGCCCCTGCATTACCGCCAGGGGGGTTTCGCCGATGGTGAGCACGTCTCCGGGCTGAATAAGCCCGCCGGCATAACGGCGCAGCACGGCTTCGGGCTCGTCCAGCACGCCGAGCAGGTGGGTGCCCACCGGCAGTACCCGGCAGCGATCGCCCTCGCGCCAACGGGCTGCCTCAGCCGTTAGCGGGACAGGCTGCTGCAGGGGTACCAAAATGGCATCGCGGCGCTGCAGCCGCCCGAAGGGGCCGTAGTTGATCCAGAGAATCTCCAGCCACAGGGTGTCGAGCAGGGCGGGGTCAAGGGCCTGGCCCCCGGAGCCCCCGAGGCTGATGCGGATGCGGGCCTGGGTGCTCTTGTTCCCCTTGATGATGTAGGCGGCCCAGTAGCCGTCCGGGCGGGAATCCTCATCCGGATGGAGCGCCTCGATCCGACTACTCACCGTGATGCCGCCCAGGTCCCCCCGGCCGAGCAGGGTGGGTCTGAGCTCGATCTCGGGCACCATCACCTCCATCCGCTGGTGGGGGTTGCTGAGGGTGATCGTGCCGCTGACCTCCAGGCCCGCCCCGCCGGCCTCCACCTTGAAAGGCCCCGCCTGCAGTCGCAATGGGGAGGCAGGACGCAGGCGGTGGCGCAGTTCCAGCCAGAGCAGGGTCAGCCCCAGCAGCAGGGCAAGCACCAGCAGGAGTTTCAACGCGAAAAGGGCCATGGGCGTGGGAGCCAAATTGCGACTGGGCAAGAACCGCTGGAGCGTAAGTGCGCAGTTGGCTTTAGCTTCGCGCCATAGCGATCTCCCTGCCCGGCATGCGCAAAACCTTCGTGCTCGACACCAACGTGTTGTTGCACGATCCCGCCGCCTTGACCCGCTTTGAAGACAACCACATCCTGATCCCGATCGAGGTGGTCGAGGAGATCGACCGGTTCAAGCGCGATCCAGCCGAGAAGGGACGCAACGCACGTCAGGTTTCCCGCTTGCTTGATGGGCTGCGCACCCAGGGCAACCTGGCCGATGGGGTGGCCAACGGCGATCAGGGGGGAACCCTCAAGGTGGTTTTCTGCCGCAGCGAAACCCTCAGCCAGCTGCCGCCTGAGCTCAAGGGGGGCAACGGGGATAACAACATCCTGGCGGTGGCCCTTGAGGAGCAGCGTTTGCAGGCGGTGATGGGCAGCCAGCCACCGGTGATCCTGGTCACAAAGGACACCAACCTGCGCATTAAGGCCGATGCTGTTGGCCTGATCGCCCAGGACTACACCAGTGATCGGGTCGACATCGGCGATCTGTACCCCGGCTTCTGCGAGCTGTGGGTGAGTGCCGAGCAGATGGATCAGGTCAAGCATCCGCCTGGGCTGGCGGTGGAGGGCTTGGTGGTCGAGAGCCCACTGCTGGCAAACGAAGGGGTGACCCTGGTCAATCGGCTCCAGCCCGCCCACACCTTGCTTGCTCGCTTCAACGCCAAGACCTCGACCCTTCAGCCCCTGCAACGGGCCCCGAAGGCCAAGCTCGGGCGCATCCAGCCCCGCAACCGGGAACAGACCTTTGCCCTGGACCTGCTGCTCGATCCCGACATCCAGCTAGTCACCCTGGTGGGCAAGGCAGGTACGGGCAAGACCCTGCTGGCCCTGGCGGCAGGCCTGCACCAGGTGGCCGATGAACGGCTCTATGAGCGGCTGCTGGTGACACGCCCGGTGATTTCGCTCGGCAAGGAGATCGGTTTTCTGCCCGGGGATCTCGAGGAGAAGATGGGCCCCTGGATGCAGCCGATCATCGACAACCTCGACTATCTGCTGGGCGGCGCTGGGGAGGAAGAGGGCCGCAGCAGCCGGGGCAGCAGCCACCACCGGGGCACCCGCAGCAACTGGACCGACCTCAAGGGCATGGGGCTGCTGGAGGTGGAGGCAATCAGCTACATCCGCGGCCGCTCAATCCCCCGCCAGTACATGGTTGTGGATGAGGCCCAGAACCTCACCCCCCACGAAGTGAAGACGATTGTGACCCGGGTAGGCGAGGGCACCAAGATCGTGCTCACCGGCGACCCTTACCAGATCGACAATCCCTACGTGGATGCGGAGAGCAACGGCCTCACCTGGCTGGTGGAGCGCTTCAAGGGCCAGTACCTGGCCGGCCACGTCACCCTGTTGCGCGGTGAGCGCAGCGAACTTGCCGAGCTGGCGGCGAACCTGCTCTGAGACCGCATGGCTAATCGTCCAGACCGGTGCGCCGCTGCCAGTGGCTCACTTCGGCACGCTGCTGCTCCCATTGGCGCCGCCGCAACCGTTCGTACGACTGGCAGAACTCCTCCCCCAAACCCTGGCGCAGGGCCGTATCGGCAGCGAATGCAGTGAGGGCCTCACCCAGGTCGGCCGGCAGGCGCTGGCATTGATCCAGGCCGAGGGGCTGGGCGTAGTTGTCGTTGTCGTGGCGGGGGCCCGGGTCAAGCTGACGTTCGATTCCATCGAGACCGGCTGCCAGGATCGCTGCCTGCAAGAGATAGGGGTGGGCCGAGCCGTCGGGCAGGCGCAGCTCGAGACGTTGGTTGTCGGGGATACGCGCCATGTGGGTGCGGTTGTTGCCCGTGTAGCTGATGCCGCCTGGGCTCCAGGTGGCGGCGCAGCAGGCGGCGGGGACATTGCGCCATCGGCTGGCCGTTGAGCAGGAGCTCGGCTGCCACCCAGCCCACCTCCGGCTGCCAGGGCAGGGGGGTGAGACTGGCCGCCGCCGGGATCGCCATTACGTCGCCATCGGCGGGTGAGAGATCCAGCCAGGCCGCAAAGCCGGCGAAGCCGGCCCCATCGCGGGCCATTTCCGCCACAGCCGAAGCCGGCACGAGCTTGGCCCGCTGGATGCCAAACAGGTCGGTGAAGGAGATCAGCAGGAACCGGAAGTTCAGTTCCTGCACCTGCTGGTAGAGGTCAGACATGGGATGGCTGCTGGAGGAGGGTGTCGACGATGCGGCTCAGCTGCCGCTGCTCGGCCGGGTTGCTGTGGGGGTTGCCGGCCCGGTGGCCGAGCTCAGAGTGGACTACGTGCAGTTCCGCGCCGGGGATCGAGTCGGCATCGGCCGCCAGATCGTCGAGGGGGAAGTAGAGGTCGTGGCTACCGGCCACCACGGCGGTGCGGGCGGTGATATGGCGCAGGCTTGCGGCCAGGTCACCCCCCTGGGCCACGTCGTGGGCTAGCCAGGTGTCGAGCATGGCGATTAGATCGCGGGGGTCATGACGCTTGTAGTGGGGCAGCCACT
>NZ_JAGQCQ010000286.1:0-5036 GCF_024346275.1 Cyanobium sp. BA20m-p-22 | reverse complement strand
TTCTCGGTGTCATTGATGGAAGTTATTTGGGTTGCTCCGGGTTCTTGGGGTGCCAAAAGGTATCGCCAGAATCTGTCCAGCGAACCATCGAAACATTCAGCTTGTAATCTGGCTTCTCAATAAGCATCCGCTAGGGGCGAATGCTGTAGTTCTCCTGCAGCAAAAGGGCCAGCAACTGCTGCTCCGGCGGGATCGAGAGCCGACCACCCTCCTGCTGCACTCGACAGAAGTGGGTTTGAGCTGATCCAGGGCCTGGTCAGCCAGACGCTGCAACTGCCGCAAGGGATGACTGGCCGGTATCCGGTCTTCAGTGGAGATGTACGAGAACAGGGGGCCGGTACGTCCCAGCTGTCCGCGCATCCACTCAGTGCCGTCGTCACATTCTCCCGCAATCGTCTTATCTGTTCAGCAGCCTCCTGGGGCTGCGACTTGCACTGTCATTCGTCATCATGCAGATGTATAGGTAGTTGAGTGCCAGATGGCCATAGCAATCTTCGGCAGCGGTTATGTGAGCTTGGTCACCGGCACCTGCTTTGCCGCTGCTGGCGTTGAGGTGATCGGCGTCGATGTGGACCCCGCCAAGCTCACCAGGCTGCAGCAGGGCGAATGCCCCATCTACGAGCCCGGCCTGCAGAACCTGATGCAGGAGGCAATCGCCGCCGGGCGTCTCAGCTTCACAGGGGATGCCCCTACTGCCGTGGCTGCGGCCGACATCCTGTTCATCGCCGTTGGTACCCCGCCCGATGAAGACGGCCATGCCGATCTCCAATACGTGTTGGCCGTGGCCCACTCCATTGGGCGCTCCATGGACGCCCCGCGCATTGTGGTCACCAAGAGCACCGTGCCCGTCGGCACCGCCGACAAGGTGGCTGAAGCCATCCGCGCCGAGCAGCAGGCCCGCGGCGTGGACATCCCCTTTGAGGTGGTGTCGAACCCGGAATTCCTTAAGGAGGGTTCGGCTGTTGCTGATTTCCAGAAGCCCGACCGCATCGTGATCGGCAGCTCCAGCCCCTCAGCGATCGAGGTAATGAAGGCGCTTTATGCCCCCTTCAACCGCAACCACGACCGCATCGTGGTGATGGACGTGCGCTCAGCAGAACTCACCAAATACGCGGCCAACGCCATGCTGGCCACCAAGATCTCGTTCATGAACGAGCTGGCCAACCTGGCCGAACGCCTCGGCGCCGACATCGAGCGCGTGCGCATTGGCATTGGCTCTGACCCGCGCATCGGCTTCCAGTTCATCTGGCCCGGCTGCGGCTATGGCGGCTCCTGCTTCCCCAAAGACGTGCAGGCCCTGGTGCGCACCGCCCAGCAGGCTGGCTATGCGCCTGAGTTGCTCCAGGCCGTGGAAGCGGTGAACCAGTTCCAGAAGCAGCGTCTGCATGGCCTGATCAGCCAGCACCTCGGCAGCGCCAAGGGCCTGGCCGGCCGCCGCTTTGCCCTCTGGGGGCTGGCGTTTAAGCCCAACACCGACGACATGCGGGATGCCCCATCGCGCCAGCTCCTTGAGGCCCTCTGGACTGACGGCGCCAGCGTGGCCGCCTACGACCCCAAGGCTGCCGAGGAGGCCCAGCGCCTCTACCCCCAGGCCCTCGCCGACGGTCGGCTGATACTCGCCGCGACGAAGGAAGAGGCCACAGAAGGGGCCGACGCCCTGGTGATCTGCACCGAATGGAAGCGGTTCATGGCCCCCAATTTCGATCAGCTGGCCGGCTCCCTGCGCCAGAAGCTGATCTTTGATGGGCGCAATCTGTACGACCCAGAGCGTCTGGCGGAGCTGGGGTGGACGTATTACGCGATTGGGCGGGGGGCTTCTGTTAGTCCGGTGGTGTGAGTAAGGGCATGCCCGCCTCAGGCGCTTGGCCGGAAAACCCGTGAGAACAAGGAGGCCCTGTGTGGCAGTACAGGTGTACTGTGGCGTGATCGGCGCTTGTTCGGGTTCGCTACCGTGATCAAGGAGATTGAAAGCCCTCCGGGGCTGCCTGATTCAGCACCGCCCCTCGGGTGCTGGATCGTCAGGGGTGGTCAACCCTTGCCGCTGGCGCCCTGCTGCTCCTGATTTCGTTCACAACGAACTATGGCAACGACAACCTCTCCCGCTTCCGCAGACTCCCGGCCCATGACCAGGTCGGAATATGTCTCCACCTTGCCGCCTTGGCGGCGCTTGCTGGCGATGGTCAACTGGCGACCCGTTTACGACATCGAGCAGCGAACGAAGCAGCACGAGCTGAACGTGATCGCCAGCGAGAAGCGGATGCAAGAGAGCGAGAAGCGCTTGAAGCTGCTGAAGAAAGAGAACGAACGGCTCGCCGCACTCGAATCCAGAATGGATGCCTTGTTGCTCAATGTCGATTCCTCCTCGCAGACACCTCCCGCAACCGGCTCCAACTGAGTGAAGCCCTGGCGGTGTTGCTGGAGGAGATCACGCCGCCAATAGCCTGAACTGGGCTGAAGTTCGTGAGGCCCCGACCAGCTCAGAAAGTCGACGGCGACAACGGCCCCAGCTCACTCGGCAGGCGCCTGCACCTTCCGGCTGCGAGCGGAGTCCCGCCCAATTCCCTATCGCTGCCCGCACATCCAGGCCTCGGTTGTGGATCTCAACGCTGAGCGCATCGCCGCCTGGAACGATCCCGATCTCAGCAAGCTCCCCTTCTATGAGCCGGGTCTCGCGGCTCTAGTGGATCGGGCGCGGGGCCGCAGCCTCCACTTCTCCACGGAGGTGGATGCAGCCATCGCCGCTGCCGACATGGTGTCCCTCTCGGTGAACACCCCCACCAAAACCAAGGGAGTTGGGGCCGGCCAGGCCAGTGATCTGCGCTGGATTGAGGCGTCCGCCCGCCAGGTGGCCGCCTGCGCCCAGGGCCACACGATAGTGGTGGAGAAAAGCACCCTGCCGGTGCGCACCGCTGAGGTGGTGCAAACCATTCTCAGCGCCGCCCAGGCGGCCGACGGCAAAACATTTGCAGTGCTCTCAAACCCTGAGTTCCTGGCGGAGGGCACAGCGATCGCCGATCTGGAAGCGCCCGATCGGGTGCTAATCGGCGGTGTGGACCCAGTTGCGATAGAAGCACTGGTGGCGATTTACGGCCAGTGGGTGCCAGCCGAGCGCATCCTGCGCACCAACCTCTGGAGCAGCGAGCTCTCCAAGCTCACCGCCAACGCCTTCCTGGCCCAGCGCATCAGCTCAATCAACAGCATTGCCGCCCTCTGCGAAGCCACCGGCGCCGATGTGCAGGAGGTGGCCCGTGCCATCGGCACCGATTCGCGGCTGGGATCCAAGTTCCTCAAGGCCGGTCCCGTCTTTGGTGGCAGCTGCTTCCAGAAAGACATTCTAAATCTGGTTTATCTCTGCGGCCACTACGGCCTGCATGAGGTGGCTGCCTACTGGCAGCAGGTGGTGGTGCTCAACACCTGGCAGCAGCACCTCATCGCACGGCTGGTGGTGAACCGTCTCTTTGGCACGGTGACGGGCAAGCGGATCGCAGTTCTGGGTTTTGCCTTTAAAGCCGACACGAACGACACCCGCGAGACCCCGGCTATCCGCATCTGCCGCGACCTGCTGGAAGAAGGCGCCCAGCTGGCGATCTTTGATCCCAAGGTGGGCGTTGAGCAGATCGCGGCCGATCTAGGGGTGGAGGCCCTTGTGGGTTCAGAGGGCGAGGTGGTGTGGCAGCCGGCCGCGGATCCTTGTGCCGCCGTTTGTGGTGCGGATGCTGTGTTGCTGCTCACGGAGTGGCAGCAGTTCAGGCAGCTCGATTGGCCAACCCTGGCAGCGGAGATGCGTCAGCCCGCATGGTTGTTTGACGCCCGGGCCGTTGCGGATGCGGCGGCTGCGCGCGCGGCGGGGTTGCGGGTGTGGGTTGTGGGGGAGGGTGAGGGGCGCTAGCGCGCCCCCTCCGCAGGTGCTTGGCCGGAAAACCCGTGGAACCAAGGGAAGCCCCGTGCATCAGTACAGGCGTACTGTGGCGTAATCGGGATGCGGAGGGCTGGCCGGTGTCAGTGGCTGGGGCTTGAAAACCGATCACTGGTTTTACGGGTTGTTCCAGAGCGCGCCGGATCTGATCGCGTTGCTGCTGCCGCAAGTTGTCGCTGAGGCTCCCTCGCTTGGGCCCGATGCGTCGGGCGATGCGCTCTATCGCTTTGAGGCACCTGAGCTCAAGGCTGCCAACCATCGCCTTGATGGGGCCTTTTGGCCAAAAAGCGGCGAGGCCGGCACCCCGGAGCAGCCGGTGGCGCTGCTTGAGGTGCAGATGTTCAGCAAGCCGGGGTTCAAGCACCGTCTGCTTGCTCAAACCGCTCGCTTTCTACAGCTCAACCCCCAGGTGCTGCATTTGGCTGTGGTTGTGGCAGTGCCGCACCGGCGTCTCAAGCTTGGTCCAGCCCAGCTACCGCAGCAGCTGCAGGTGTTTCTTGATGGCGTGATCTGGCTGAGCCTGGAGGAGTTGGGCCAGCAGGCTGATCTCGATCCATGGCTCACCCTGCTCACGCTGCCAGTGCGGCCTGAAGCAGAACTGCCGGCCAGTACCCAGCAGATCCTGGAGCACCGTCCGGATCTACTTTCCACCGTTCTCACTATGCTGTTTGAGCGGTTTCCCACACTCAGCCCCGAGGAGATCATGGTGATCGCAGGCATTCCCACCGACCAATTACTCCACACCCGCGCCGCCCAAGACCTTCTGGATCGGGGCCGGCAAGAAGGCGAAGCGCAAGGCGAAGCCAAGGTGACCCTTCGCCAGCTCAACCGCCGCTGCGGCCCCCTGAGTGAGGCCACCACCGCTCGCATCCAAGCGCTGCCGCTGGAGCAGCTGGAGACCCTGGCTGAGGCGTTGCTCGATTTCAGCGGGCCTGCCGATCTGACGGCTTGGCTGGAAGAGCACAAGGGTTGAGGCCCGAGCACCGCTGGGGCTGCAGGTCGTGAGGCCCTGTCCAGCTCAGAACGCCCTTGGCGACTATGGCCCAAGTCCACTCGCCAGCCGCCAACACCTGTCGGTTGCGAGCGGAGTCCCGCTCAATGCCCCCGCTACGGTTGAAAT
>NZ_JAGQCQ010000285.1:0-5052 GCF_024346275.1 Cyanobium sp. BA20m-p-22 | reverse complement strand
TGAGCGCTCCGTGTCGATCGCGATCTTCGGCAGCGGCTATGTGGGCCTGGTCACCGGCACCTGCTTTGCCGCCGCAGGCGTGGAGGTGATCGGTGTGGATGTGGATCCCGCCAAGCTCTCCCGCCTGCAGCAGGGCGAATGCCCCATCTACGAGCCGGGCCTGCAGGCCCTGATGCAGGAAGCGATCGCCGCCGGCCGGCTCCGTTTCACAAGCGCTGCCGCTGCCGCCATCGCTGCCGCCAAGATCCTGTTCATCGCCGTGGGCACCCCCCCCGATCCAGACGGTCACGCCGATCTGCAATACGTGCTCGCCGTGGCCCGCTCCATTGGCAGCCACATGGACGCCCCGCGCATCGTGGTGACCAAGAGCACCGTGCCCGTCGGCACTGCCGACAAGGTGGCAGGCGCCATCCGCGCCGAGCAGCAGGCCCGCGGCGTGGAGATCCCTTTTGAGGTGGTTTCAAACCCTGAGTTCCTTAAGGAGGGCTCCGCCGTGGCCGATTTCCAGAGGCCAGATCGCATCGTGATCGGCAGCTCCAGCCCCGCCGCCATCGAGGCGATGTAGACGCAGTCCGGCGAGCTTGTCGAGCCGTAGGCCTTGTACGCCCCCTTCAACCGCAACCACGACCGCATCGTGGTGATGGACGTGCGCTCCGCCGAGCTCACCAAATACGCCGCCAACGCCATGCTGGCCACCAAGATCTCGTTCATGAACGAGCTGGCCAACCTGGCCGAACGGCTCGGCGCCGACATTGAGCGCGTGCGCATTGGCATTGGCTCCGACCCGCGCATTGGCTTCCAGTTCATCTGGCCCGGCTGCGCACCGCCCAGCAGGCCGGCTATGTGCCCGAACTGCTGCAGGCCGTGGAAGCCGTGAACCAGTTCCAGAAGCAACGCCTGCACCGCCTGATCAGCCAGCACTTCGGTGGCGGTGCCGGCCTGGCCGGTGGCGGTGCCCGCCGGTAGGGGGCTTGATCATGGGGAGCTGATACCCGCTGCAGGCGCTTGGCTGGGAACCCGTGAAACCACTGAGACATTGCGTGGCAGTATGGGCGTACTATGTGGTGATAGGAGCTAGTCGGCCTCGCTACGGTAATGAGAGATGTTGAAAGCCTTCCGGGGCTGCCTGCTCCGCTCCCGCGGCCCCGGCTGCTGGATCGACAGGGCTGGTCAACCCTTGTAGCTGGCGCCCTGCTGCTCCTGATTTCGTTCACCACGAATTACGGCGATGACAACCTCCTCCACTTCGGCACCCTCCAGACCCCTGAGCAGATCGGAGTGGGTCTCCACCTTGCCGCCCTGGCGGCGCTTGCTGGCGATGGTCAACTGGCGACCCGTCTACGACATCGAGCAGAGAGAACTCGAAAGCGAGAGGCGTACGAAGCAGCTCGAGAGCGAGATCGAGCAGCTCGACATCGAGAACAGGCGGCTCGCCGAGCTCGAATCCAGAATGGATGCCTTGTTGCTCAATGCCGATTCCTCCTCGCAGACACCGCCCGCAACCGGCTCCAACTAAGTGAAGCCCTGGCAGTGTTGCTGGAGGAGATCACGCCCCCAATAGCCTGAATGAACTGGGCTGCAGTTCGTGAGGCCCCGACCAGCTCAGAAAGTTCAATGCAACAACGGTCCTAACCCGCTCGGCAGGCGCCATTCCCTGCTGGCTGCGAGCGGAGTCCCGCCCAAAGCCGCCGCTATGGATGAAAAGGTCCAAGCCCCCGGTCCTGCCGGCATGGCCTGTGGTGAATGACCTGCTGACCCTGCCTTTGGCACAGCGGTTGGAGCTGGTCCAGACCCTATGGGACTCGATCGCTGCCGAGCAGGGAAAACCGGAGTTAAGCGATGCCGATGTGGTGCGCCAGAAGCACCCAGGGATCGAGGTGGCCTGGATCCAGCGGGTGATCGCCAACGCTTTTTTTGACCGGGGCTTCCTCAAAGTGCGCACCCGGTCTCAGCCCTCAGCCCCTGCTGCGCCCCCCAGTGGGTCCAGTGCCGCAGCAGCGGCAGCCAGGCCAGCGGGTCGCGGGGCATTAGCTCAGGGTGCTGGTGGAAGCAGCTTGGCCAGCTGGGCGGCCACAGCGGTGCGATCAGCTGCAACCAGCGCACCCAACCTGCCGAGCACCAGTCGCTCATCCAGGGTGAACAGCTTCAGGCGCACCACACAGGGCTGAGGCAGACCCGCAGCCAGCAGATCCTCAATCGGCCAATCCAGGGGCCAGGCGGATTGACGCGCCGAAGTGATCATCGCCAGCAGCACGTGGCCGCAGGCCTGCTGAAAGTCAGGCAGGGAGAGCACCAAAGCCGGCCGGCGCTTCTGGGCTTGCCGATCCGTGAACGGAAACGGCACCCGCACCACCGCAAACCGCTCAAAAGCACTCACAGCTCGGCGAAGGCCTGGTCATCCGCTGTGCCGCTCCATTCGCTCAGCGTGCCCTCGAGCCCCTGCAGATAGGCCACATCCAGCGGTGCCACGGCCCGCACCCGCACCGAGCCATCCTCCAGCTCCCAACTGAGCTGATCGCCCTGCCGCAGGCCCAGGGCCACACGCACCGCCTTGGGCACGGTGACCTGACCCTTGGCGGTGAGTGTGGCGACGTCCATCACGAGCCTCACGTGCACGACAAATGCTACGCCGAAAATGGTCGCCCGGTAAGACCTCCTTACCTAACGGCAGCGTAGCCAGGCCAAAGGGTCACGGGGCATTAGCTCAGGGGGCTGGGGGAAGCAGCTTGGCTAGCTGGGGGTCGAGCACTAGACGTTCATCCAGGGTGAACAGCTTTAGGCGCACCACCGCACTGCGGGCGAAACTACTCATAGATCGGCAAACGCTTGCTCGCGGCCCTGCAGATTCTTGAGCGTTGGCAATAGGCGATCAACCGTAGGCCTCGCTGCGGTGGGCTATCCGCACCACCAGCACCAACAACCGGTCATCCTCCAACTGACAGATCACCCGGTGGTCGCCCACCCGGTAGCGCCACAGGCCTGCCCAGTTGGCGGTCAGACCGTTGCCTCGCTGTCGTGGGTCGCCGCAGGAGGCCACCAGATCCTTTAGAAAGGCACCGATGCGCCTGGAAATCTGCCGGTCCAGCTTGCGCAGTTCCTTGGCAGCTGCGGGGGTGAACTCAATCCTCCAGGCCAAGGTCCTCCATCAACACGGCCAGGGGGATAGCTGCTTCTCCAGAACGGCGGTGGGCCTCCAGGGCGGCAGCCCCAAGGTAGGCGTCCTCCAAGTCATCGAGACCCTGCTCGATTAGCTCGCGCAGATAGAAAGCCTTGCTGCGGCCGGTGATCCGAGCGAGGCTCTCAAGCCGTGCCTCCACAGCCGGGTCAAGGCGGACGGAGGTGGGCATGGGTCCTCGTGAATCGCTGTAGTCATAGTAGTCCGCCTGGATGGCGCCAGCCGTCATCCACCCACTTTGATTCGATTAAACCAGGGGTCTCGGGCATTAGCTGCTCCTCAGCGCTCGGCCTCGATCACCAGCACCCCCGGCAGATCTGAGCCCAGCACCCCGTGCTTCCAGCTGGCGATGTGGTGCATGCGGGCTTCCGAGAAGCCGGCGGCTTGCAGTTGGCCCAGCACATCCCAGGCGGGAATGCGATACACCAGCGATCCCGCCTGCGGGCGCACCGGGTCGCCATGGAACTCCTGCTCAGTGAGATGGTCCAGCTCTCCGGTGCTCTGATTGTGCCTCACCTTCACGATCGCCTCTGTCTGCCCAAAAGCCAGCGGGCAGGTGGCCACCAGCCGCCCGCCCGGCCGCAGCACCCTGGCAGGCCTGCACCAGTACAGCTATTCCAAGTAGCCGTGACTGTAGTCAGAATGTCCAAGATCAGCTCCCTGACTGTTTTCAACAGGGCTGGCCACGAAAAAATGCCGTGAGCTGAGCCTTGCTGCCTCCTACCCAGGGCCACCAGGCGGCGGCAAAGGCCTCGTCATGCGCCCACAGCTGCAGGTCTCTGGCAGTCACGGCAAAACCTGCTGTCTGGGCCAGTTGCACCAACTGCGCCAGGTCTTTCGCCGCGCCGCACTGGGCTTGCAGGGCCGGCTCAGCCGCCACCGCTTGCAGGAACAGGCTGAGGGCAGGGCTTTTCATGGCCTTGAGAAAGCTGATCAGGTCATCCGGAAAAGCTCGATCGGGTGCAGTAGTCAAGTGCGACGTGGAAAGAGTTTTAGGCCGCCTAGATAGGGCAGGGCTACTCATCTTGGAATCCAAAAACCCAACTTTTCCACTAGCTCTTGATGGTCGAGCGTTGCTTTTAAACAAAAAACAAAACGGGACTAACTATTGGAAGTCATACCCATGGAAGCCATTTTCATCCCCACTCTAGAAACCTAGGGAAGGTTAGCGATGTTCAGTGTTTGCCCAGAGTCCATATTTTCTTGACCTGGAGTCTGAAAACGGCCGCGTCCCCAGCAGTGGCTTGACTCCCGGTGGCCTGATTGCGGGCTTTTTCGAGCTTGTTCAGCGTGACGCCCCCTGCAACTCGACCGAAGAGTCACGCCGGAATGTTGCGTAATAGTTCTCGCAAGCATGCTTCAGCTGCTCCCTATGCAACTGAGCCGAGTCTGCACAAGCAGAATTGTTAGTCGAAAAAGAATTGCGCCCCTGGGCAGCCAAGAACTGAGCCCTCATCTCCTTCGGCGACATGCCCCATCGTTCACGAAAAGCCCGACTAAATACTGCCACACTACTAAAACCAAGATGGATCGCCAATCGCCCAATCAAAATCTTACCTACCCCAGGAGAGCAAAGCCGCTCACGGGCTCGCTCAAGTCTTAACGACTGGACATAGGCCCTGACCCCTCCATATGGCTTGAACAACGCATAGACAGTGGAGCGCGAGCAATGAAAATATCTTCCCATCACCTGAGCATCGAGATCAGCGTGATGCAGCTGCCCCCTAATCCAATCCTGCATGGAGGAGAGCAATAACGGCCTCTCTTCCACGGCCACATCCACCAATGGCGTCACTAAGCAATCTTTAAAATATGCCCTAACCAGGGCCGACAATCCAGCACTCAATCCGGCCAAAGATTCATCCCCAGCTGAAGCC
>NZ_JAGQCQ010000284.1:0-5087 GCF_024346275.1 Cyanobium sp. BA20m-p-22 | reverse complement strand
GCCGGCAGAAGTGTGGATAAACAAGCCACCGGAAGAGCACGAACTGGTCCCGGAGTTACCATTTATTCAGGCCGCCTAAATGGCAGCCAAGGAGTGACAACTTTCCTGAAAGTCACCGAGAAGCCCTGCTGCAACTGGTAAGAGATCGCTGGACCATTGAGTGTTGGCACTTGATCCTGGACACCCAGCTCCATGAAGACGCCTACCGCTACCGCGGTAATGGCGCTGGGGCGATGGCCATGCGCAAGCCACGGCCCAACCCTTACTAGGACTTTGAATCAGCCCTGGGGCCCCTCGCTGAGATTCGTCGTGGCCGGGGGCTCGCTGCTCTATTGGCAACAAACTCCTGGCCCGCGAAGAATTGGAGCACTTCGAGCTGGTGCTGCAGCTGTTGCAGCGCCGTGGCATCGCCCTGCGGCCCCTGCCGGCGCCCGGCTATGGCGCCGCCCTCTCGGCGGCAGTGCGCAAGGGCGAGCCCGAGCGCATGCTGGATTCGTTTTTGGTGGCTGGCCTGATCGAGGCCCGCAGCCATGAGCGCATGGCCCTGCTGGCGGCCCATAGCCCCGATGCCGAGCTGCTGGCCAGCGAAGCGCGCCATTTCGGGCTCTACTGGCTGCTGGCGGAAGGCCGCTACGGGCGGGAAGCCACGCCGACCCGGCTGGAGCAGCTGGCCGCCGTGGAAAAAGAGGCCCTGGATGGCCCCAGGGTCGATCCCGCCCAGGTGCGGATGCACTCGGTTGGGGTGGAGTTGGGACCCTAAATATGTCCTAGGCGTTCCCAGGCGGAACTCGCCTAACTCTTGATCGCCGAACCCCCCGCTGCCCAAAACAACAGAGCAGTTCAGTACACCTGTCTTCGCTGATTGGCGGGCCTGTCAAAGTTGCTCCAACATTTGTTCAGCCATGCTCAGCCCTGCTTTTCTGCATCGGCGTTCGCCCGTATTTGCCGGGCGTGCCATGGCCAGCTCCAGCTCGCCCCTGGTTACCCGGGTGGGCCTGCGGGTGCTGGAGCAGGGTGGCAACGCGGCCGATGCAGCCGTGGCGATGGCCGGCATGCTGGCACTGGCCGAGCCCATGATGAGCGGCCTGGGCGGCGACACCATGGTTTTGGTGTGGTCGGCCAGAGACCAGAAAGTGCTGGGCCTCAATGGCAGCGGCAGGGCCCCGAGTGGCGCCAGCGTGGAGCGCATTGGCTCCGTGCCGGTGATGCCGGAGCACGGCGCCGCCACCGTCACTATCCCCGGCGCTGTGGATGGCTGGTGCGCGCTGCTGGAGCGCTTCGGCTCTTGGTCTTTGCAGCAGCTTTGGGAGCCGGTGATCGCCTACGCCCGGGAGGGCTATCCGGTGGGCGAATCGATCGCCGGCTTCTGGGAACTTGGCGCCGCATTGCTGGGGCCCAGCGGACCCATGCAGCTGGGAGAGCTGCTGTTGCCCGATCGCACTGCCCCGCAGCCCGGCCAGCTGATGCGCCTGCCGCAACTGGCGGCCACCCTGGAGCGTGTTGCCCGGGAGGGGCGCCAGGGCCTCTACGAAGGTCCCGTGGCCGAGATGATCGTCACCACGATCAGCGCAGGCGGGGTGCCGACCACCCTTGACGATGTGGCCGCCCAGCAGCATCGCGCCGAGTGGGTGGAGCCGCTGAGTGTGGGTTACCGCGGCCGAGAGGTGTTGGGAATGCCACCAAATTGCCAGGGGGTGGTGGCTCTCCGTGCCCTCGGCATCCTCAACGCTCTGCCGCTCGCCTCAATGGATGAAGCAGAGCGCCTGCACCACCAGATTGAAGCGATCCGCCTGGGCTTTGAGCTGGCGATCGACGTGGTGGGCGAGCCCACCCCCGCAATGCTGGAGCAGGTGCGGCAGGCCCTCAGCCAGGACGGTCTGGCCGCTGCCTGTAACCGCATCGGCGCGCGAGCCCGGCCAGCCACTAGGCCTCAGGGGGCCAACTCAGGCGACACCAGCTACGTGTGCGCCGTGGATGGGGAGGGTAATGCCGTGTCGCTGATGACCAGCATCTGCGGGTTGTTTGGCTCGGGGCTAGTGGCAGGCGACACGGGAGTAGTGCTCAACAATCGGGCTGCGCAGTTTTCCAGCCAGCCCGGCCATCCCAATGCCCTGGCAGCCGGACACCGCCCGCGCCATTCGATCCTGCCGGCGATGGTGTTGCGCGATGGCCTGCCTGAATTCCTAATGGGTGTGATCGGCGGCAACGCCCATCCCCAGGGGCTCACGCAGATCCTGGTGAACGCGCTGGATTTAGGTATGAACCCCCAGCAGGCCGTGGATGCCCCCCGCTTCAAGCTGATCATGCAGAGCGGTGCGGTGCACATTGATCCGCAGTTCAATCCCGAAGTGGGCCATGCGCTGGTGGCCCGCGGCCATCAACTTGGTGATTCCTACGGCTTCGCGAGCTTCAAGGGGGCGGCCCAGATGGTGCGCATCCATCGCGATGGCTCAGGCCGCTGCACCAGCCTCGAGGCTGGCGTGGATCACCGGCTCGATGGGGTCGCGCTGGGGTCTGAGGGCTGCTGGGCTGCTGCTCCAGCAGCATCCGCAGCTGGTGTTCGTTCCAGCCCTCACCCCGCCAGCGCTCGCCGAGGGCCGCGGCCACCGCGGCCACCAGCAAAAGCAACGGCAGCAGGGCAGGATCACCCTGCAGGGTGAACACGAAGGCAGCGCAGAAGAGCGGCGCCCCATGGGCAGCGGCGAATAGAGCCGTGGCACCTACCGCAGCCAACTGGGCCAGGTCGCTGCTGCTGAGTTCTGGCAGCTTCTGTAGCGGACTGATTAACAGGGCGCCCAGGGTCATGCTGCTGTGCATCAGCCCGCCAGGAGCCCCTAGCGCCAGGCTGAGCACGCTGGAGAGCAAACGCCAAAGCCAGATAGCTGGGGAGCCCACCGTTTCGCCAGAAAGCGCAGCAGCCAGCGACAGGGAGCCGTCGTTGAGACTCAGGCCGCCACTGACAAGCGCCAGCAGGCTGAGTGAGCCCGCCAGGACAAAGGCGCCGAGGAGCCGCCGCCGCCCCAGCAATTGCTTCACCACGGCAGCCGCAGGCAGCAACAAACGCATTAATAGGGCGCCGGCAGCAGCACCCACCAGGGTGAGCAGCACGGCCCAGCCCCAGACCCCCGTTGCCAGGGAACCCAGCGCCAGGCCAGGTAGGCGAGCAGGCTGCCCCATGGTGGTGGCCACCAGGGTGCCGCTACCTGCCAGCAGCAGGGCCGGCATTACCAGTGGCAGACCACTGCGCTGGCCCAGCTCTTCCAATCCGTAGGCAACGGCCAGCAGGGGCGAGCGAAACGCCGCCCCCAATCCGGCCGCGCCGCCGATCACGGCCAATAGCTGGGGCGAGAGAGAGGCCAGGGGCTGCAACCGGGGCCAGCGTCTGCGAATCCCCAGCAGCAAGCTGGCACCCAGAGCCACTGATGGCGACTCCACTCCCACCGCCAGGCCCCCCAGATGGGTGAGCAACATCAAGGGCAGCCGCCGCAGCTGGGTGGCCAGGTTGAGCTGCTGCAGCCAGAGCAGCTCAACCGCATTGCCTTCGGACTGGGAGGCGCGATCGAGGGCGAGCAACGACGCGGTGCCGCCCCCGCGGCCGCCAGCCAGCGGCCCCCAGGCCAGGAGAACCAGCAGGCTGGTGGCCCCAAACACCAGCAAGCAGCCGAGCAGCGATTGGGGCTCAGCCGAGAGCCAAAGGGCTGCTTGTATCCGGAAACCGAGTTCCGACAGCGCCTGGTATGGCCCCATCGCCAACCCGATTAGCAGGCCCAGCACCAGCCAACTGCCCACTGCCCACTGCCCACCAACTGCCCACTGCAACAACCAGGCCAGAACGGGGATTCCTCAAGGCAAAAGCCCAGTAAATAGGCTGCCCAATTCTGAAGGGAATGGCCCCGCGTGGCATGGGATCTAGGCCAAGAGCTTCGGCAGACGGCACGGCAAAACTGACCTAAAAGAAGCTCATGAGCCATCCAGCGGTGGGCCGCCAGCGGTTGCCACGCCACATCCAGCACGAACATCGAGATGGCAATCCGGCCGCCTTTCGCTGGAGTGTGCTGCTCAACAGCGGCCTCTCTGCTTTACAGCTGGCCATTGGCATCGGCTTTGGCTCTCTGGCCCTGATCGGTGATGCCCTGCACAACCTCGGCGATGTGGCGGGGTTGCTGCTGGGCTGGGGGGCCGAGCGCCTCAGCGCCATGCCCGCCAGCAGGCAATTCACCTACGGATTTGGCCGCAGCACCCAGCTGGCCTCGATGATCAACGCGGCCTTGATCTTGATGGCATCCGCCGTTGTGGTCGTGGAGGGCGTACAAAGACTGGCCAAGCCGGTGGAGCTAACCCCTGGCCCGGTGGCGGTGGCGGCCCTGTTGGGCATCGCGGTGAACCTGGGCTCGGCCCGTTTGTTTGGCCACAACCACAGCCACGATCTCAACCGCCGAGCTGCGGTGGTGCACCTGCTCACCGATGCGGCGGTGAGTGCTGCGGTGCTGGTCAGCGCCCTGTTGATTCAGTTCACCGGCATCCACTGGCTCGATCCCTTTACCGGTATTGGCGTGGGTGTGGCCGTGGCCTGGACCGGTTGGACCCTGCTGCGTCAGTCGGTGCTGGTGAGCCTGGACGGGATCCCACCAGGCATCGATCGGGATGCGGTGGAACGCACCTTGGCTGCGCTGCCAGGGGTGGCGGCGGTGCATCACATTCATATTTGGGGAATGAGCACCTCCCAAACGGCGCTAACGGCGCACCTCCTGCGCGATCCCCAGCAGGTAGACGACATGGCCCTGCTGCATAGAGCAAAGGCTGAGTTGGCCCAGCTGGGCATCGACCATTCGACTCTGCAGTTAGAGCCCCTGCCTTTAGAGCCCCTGCGGTGATTGGCTCTGCGCAGCCCAGGGGGCCAAAAAGTAGCTTCGCTTGGGGCTCTTAAGCCCATTCAAATTTTCAAGTTCGTCGAGGTGCGGATAGTTCGTCGAGGCGCGGATAGCGCTCGGCGATTGGGTCGCCGCTGAACTGGGCCACCCAGCCTTCGGGGTTGTCAAAGAAGCGCAGGGCGCAGAAGTGGGGCTCTGGGCCCATGTCAAACCAGT
>NZ_JAGQCQ010000283.1:0-5101 GCF_024346275.1 Cyanobium sp. BA20m-p-22 | reverse complement strand
TGGAGCGGGGTGCTCGCCGGGTGGTGTTCAACCTGGTGTTAGCCCAGCCCAGCCGTTTCGGCCCGGCCGATGACGCAGCTTTTCAGCGCCGTTTGGCGCCCTGGCGGTCTCAGCTTGTCTTGGCAGCGTCATTCGCGGGCAGCAGTCAACAAGACCTGGAGCAGGTGCAGTTGCAAATGCCCCTGTACGCCGGCATAGCGGTGGGACTGACCAACCTGTTGCAGAGCCCCCAGGGCATTACTGATGCCATCCCTGGTAGTGACTGGATTGCAGCCCATTTGGCTGGCTTCCAATCTCCCCTGCCCCAAGCGCTTGCCTGGGCCGCCAGCGCTCAGGCCCCGCCCACGCCCGTGCGGGGAATCAATTTTCCTGGGCCCGCCGGCACCCTGGCTGCCGTACCGGCCTGGCAGTTGCTGGAGCAGCCCGCTGCTTTTTGGCGTGGCCGCACCGTGGTGATCGGTGCCACGGCTGCTGAGCTGGGCGGTCAGCTGGAGACACCCTTCGGTCCCCAGAGCGGCACGGAGGTGCAGGCGGCTGCCCTGGCAAGTGCGCTTGCCGGTAATTCGATTCAGTTTCTGCCCGATCCCGGCCAGCTGGCGTTGTTGTTTAGCTGGGCTGCGCTGCTGGCCTGGAGCTTGACGCGGGTGGTCACGGCGCGGCAGGCCACGCTGCTCAGCCTGGGCTGGCTGACGGCCGCAGTCCTGCTGGCTGCCCTGGTCTGGTGGACAGCCTTTTTCTGGCTGCCCCTGTCAAGTTTGCTGTTGCTGCCGGGCCTCGCAGGGGGATGGCGCAGCGCGGCCTTGGGCTGGCGCGAGGCCAGGGAGCGCCAGGTTTTACATCAGCTGCTCAGCAAACGGATTTCGCCTGGCCTGCTCCAGGACATCTTGCGGGAGCCCGGCCCCGTTTGGACGCAGCTGGGTGGTAAGCGCGCTCGCTGTGTAGTGCTGTTCACCGATCTGGTCGGCTTTACACCCCTCAGTGCCCGGCTTGAGGCGGTGGATTTGCTTTCCTTGCTCAACCGTTATTTCGATGGCTTAGCCCAGGCGGTGATCGCTGAGCAGGGGTTGCTCGACAAGTTCATTGGCGATTCGTTGATGGCGGAGTTTGGCTTGCCCCGCAGCCGAGGGGAGGCGGCGGAGGCTCTAGCGGCGGTGCGGGCTGCCCAGGCGATGCAGCTCAGTTTGGAGCGGCTCAACCAGGAGCTAGAGCTTGCGGGCCAGCCGCCCCTTCGTCATGGCATTGGCATTCATGTGGGTGAAGTGGTAGCTGGCAACCTGGGCTCCTCCCAGCGCATGGAGTACACCGTGATTGGCTCTGCGGTAAACATCGCCAGCAGGCTTGAGGGTCTTACGCGCCAGTTTCCAGACCACAGCATTTTGATCAGCGCTGAGTTGCGCCAGCTGCTGCCACCGGAGCTGGTTGTGGTGCCCTTAGGTAGCCATAACGTCAAGGGATGGCAGGTGCCACTGGAGGTGTATGGATTGGCGTAGATAAACGTAAGAGTGCACTCGCATGTCCATGCGATTCAATTCAGCTTTTTGGATTACAGTTAAAAGGTGTGTGGAAGAAACCAGTGCGCTGCTTGACGGTCGGATGAGTTTTGGGCCGAGCGGATCCGGTCCTGTGCTTTGCTCCCGATGGTGAGTTGCTTAGTCGTCATTGTATGGCGCAGACCGATCATAAGCGCTACCTGGCTGGGGATCTAATTAAGGGCGTTTTCTTTCCGGCCCAGCAGTTCGGGCCCTTTCCCGTTTTCAGGTCAATCGCGCACGCCCAGGTTGGACTAGCCAATCGGCAGCCAGATAGCCGAGGCGAATTAATTTTTTACGGGCCCGAACCCCGCTCTAACCGCATTCCTGCCTGGGAAGTGCTTGATATGGGCCCGCTGGCGTATCCATGCCCGCCGCTCTGTCCTGCGGCCCTCGACCGCCCCCTTGCCATTCATGCAGTGAATGAATTTCATCCACCGCATGAATTTTCTTCCCCGTCTGGTCAGCGGCGCCCTCGCCGATCGGTTGGCGGTGATGCCGGCAGTGGTCGTCACGGGTGCGCGGCAGACCGGCAAGAGCACCCTGGTCGAACAGCTCGTTCAAGGTGAAAGGCTCTACCGCACGCTGGACGACTTCGACGTGCTCGATGCCGCCAGGCGCGATCCAGAGGCGCTGGTGGGAGGCCATGAGCCGATAACACTCGACGAGGTGCAGCGTGAGCCAGGTCTGCTCAGCGCCGTGAAGCGGGCCATCGATCGGAACCGCAGCGCTGGTCGCTTCCTGCTAGCCGGTTCGGCGAACCTGCTCCTGATGCGGCAAGTTTCCGAATCGCTCGCCGGCCGCGCCAGTTATCTCACCCTCTGGCCGATGACCCGTCGTGAGCAGCTCGGGCTGGGGCACGCCGGCCGCTGGGAGGAGCTCCTCGACACGCCCGATGAAGGATGGCGCGACCTGCTCGCCGCCGGGGACGGGCTTGAGGAGGACTGGCGTGCGCTGGCGCATCGGGGTGGCTTCCCCACACCGGCCATCGAGCTGGCCAGTCCGGCTGAGCGCGCCATCTGGTTCGACGGCTACGTGCGCACCTATCTCGAGCGCGACCTGCAGGACCTCGCCACGATCAGCTCACTGCCGGATTTCCGCCGGCTGATGCAGGCGGCCTCCCTGCGCCTGGGGCAGCTCCGCAACCAGACCGAGCTGGGGCGCGACGTGGCTCTGTCGCAACCCACGGTGCACCGCTGGCCTATGCCGTGAATCGCACCAAGCGGCTGATCAAGGCCCCAAAGCTGTACTGGGGCGACACCGGCATCGCTCTGCACCTGGCCGGATCAGAACCGCAAGGTTCCCATCTCGAAAACCTGGTGCTGCACGACCTGCTGGTGTGGCGCGACGCGCGCATCGCCAGGGCGGAGCTGGGGTACTGGCGCACGACCATCGGCGAGGAGGTGGATTTTGTTATCGAGGCAGGGAACAAGCTGCTGCCGATCGAAGTCAAGGCGACGGCCTCGCCGCGGCTGGCGGACTGCGCCCACCTGCGCACCTTCCGCGCGGAGTACGGCAACAAGGCCCGCGCGGGCCTCCTGCTGCACACCGGCAGCAGCGTCGAATGGCTCGCCCCGGATGTGCTGGCGGTGCCGTGGTGGCGAGTGCTCTGACCATGCCGTTACACATCGAGCCGGTCTTCGAGAATGTCGTCGAAGCGGATCAGCAGCGGCAGCGATAGATAGCGCCCCTGCAGCTCCTGCACCAGCTCCACCAGATCGAGGGATCCCCCCAGCGCTCGAGGCCGTAGAGGGCGGCGCCGTCGGCGGCGGTTCAGGTGCCGGTGGGATTGGCGAGCACCATCGGGTCCGCACGCTGGTTAGCAAGCAGGAATTTGGTCAGTGGTGGCCGGCAGGCCCTGCTCTGGCGCTCGCTTCTGGGGATCGGGGGCTGTACGACCACCGCCTAAAATTATTCCGCCTGAAAAGATGTGCCTGTCCGTGTCACCTGATCAGGAAGCTCGCGCTAATGTCCAGGGCGACGAAGGCTCCGCCGCGGTCCGAACCCTTGCCAACACTCTCCGCGCTGCGGGAGAGCCGGTGATCGTCGGACCGCATGCCTGCTGGAGGCCGATTGGTCGCTTCTCGCTGCAGAGCTTGCCAGGTGCCCTGGTGGTGAAGCCTTCCCCGGAGGAGGTGAGAGCGGTGTTGCTGCGCAGCGGGCGGCTGGTCGCCCTCTACCCATCCGTCGAGGCAATAGCGCAGCCGCTGGTCAGCTTTGTGGCCCGCCGGCATGGTCATGGCCCAGGTCGCCAGCAGCGCCAGTTTCGGCAGAAGTTGCGCCTCGGCAAGCGCTTCACGGCTGTCGGACCCATCTCCTGGCAGGAGCTGGAGGGTGAGGGCGTGGCGGTGAATCGCGCTGCGGTTGCCGCCAGGCGCTCCAATCACCACATCTGGTGCCGGCCGCAGCGATGGCTGCGCTTCTGCCGTGCCCTGGCGGAGGATCCGCGGATGACAGCCTGGGGCTCCCGGGTGGAGGGGCGATTGGCGGCGTTCTTGCTTCTCTGGCAGAGCGACCGCACGGCCCATGGGCTTGCGCTGCAGTGGGACCCTGCCCTGGCCTGGGCCTATCCCACCCATTGCCTGTACGACGGCGTTCTGGATACGCTCTTTGCCCGGGGTCATACCGATGCGGTGGCCGTGGGGCGCCAGATGATTCCACCTCGCTCAGACCTTGATCGCTTCAAGCGCCATGCCGGCTTTTCGCCCGAACCCTGCACGGTGAGGGTGGTGGCCCACCCCTGGCTGGCGCCCTGGCTGCGGGGGCGAGCCCCAGCTACCGTTCTGCGTCGGATAATGGAGGTCGGTCCGACGGGTTGGCCCGCTCTTGCCCCTCTGGAGGTCCTTGTCCGGGCCTGCGAACAGGCGCCCCCGTCATGACCCATTCCTTAGGTGTCGTTGTTAGCCAACGCGATCGCTATGGCTGGCCAGAACCCCTAATTGAGGCTCTCCTGCATGCGGTGCCGGCGGGGACGCCGGTCCTTTTCATCGATGGTGGCTCCCCCCCGGCCGTGGGGGATTCCCTGCGGAAATCGGCCGAGCACTGAGGCTTCCAGCTGGAGCGACGTCAGGGGTTCATCGGCGCCAACCAGGCTCGGCTGCTGGCCCTGGAGCGGCTCAGCGTCACCCATCTGCTCTGCGTGGAGAATGACGTCCTGCTGGCCCCGGGCTGCGCGCGCTACCTACTCGCCGCTGCCGAGCGGCATCAGGCGGATGTGGTGGTGCCGCTGGTGCTGGAGGAGAACAGCAGTGGCCGAAGGCGGATCCATGTGGCCGGGGGGCGCTGCCGTCTTCGCCGGGGCTGGGGCGGCATCAGATTGGAGGTGCGGTATCAGCATTGGCATCAGGCCCCGGAGCAGCGACCAACAGAGGGCTTTCCCACTGAGTTGGTGGAATATCACGCCCTGATGCTCCGCACTGCGTTCGCCAGGGCCCATCCCCTGCTGGATCCCACCATTGCCAGTGTGCCGGAATCTCTGGATTTTTCCCTTTCCGTGCAGCGCTATCAGGGACGTTGCTGGCTGGAGCCAGCGGCGGTTGCGGTGTTTTGCACGCCCTCCCAGGTGGAGCCGG
>NZ_JAGQCQ010000282.1:0-5112 GCF_024346275.1 Cyanobium sp. BA20m-p-22 | reverse complement strand
GTTGGGCAATACATCCCCGAACCGTCGCCGCTGCTGCTCCCCAGCTGGCTATGGGTGCTTGGCTTAACAGCCTTGCTGCTTCCAGGCTCTGGCATGTATGGAAGCTTTCGGCAGGGAAGCCTCAAGGACCTATTTATCAAGATAGTTAACCGGTGGCTCATCGTAATAATGGTGTTGCTGGTATTAACTTACTTCACTAGGTCATCTGAATACTTTGGTAGAGCTGGCTTTGTTGGTTGGGCAACTATAACCTTAATTTTGTTAGAATTTTCTCACGTTGGCCTGCGTAAGTATTTACGCTTGCACAGAATACGGGGAGGCAATCGTCGATCAATCCTTTACTGGGGTTCTGCTGAAGCAGCAGCCAAATTTAGCAGTAAATTGATCAATGCCCCCTGGCTCGGCCTCTACATGGAGAAGTGGTTTAGCCCCCATGCGAATCGGCCAGACCAGCATGCTGGACATTTAATACCATGCGCAGGCAATTTTGGTGATATGAGGCGCTGGCTTTCAACCAACACTGTGGACATCATTGTTTTCAGTCATCTTCCCAGCAGTGAAATCAATATGAATGAAATCCTCGAATTTTTCGGTGACACTTGCTTGCCAATAGTTTATGCACCCCACTGGGCTGGTCAAGGTATGCGTTTCCAGGTGGAGCAATTCGGCAATATGCATTGCCTCAGTCTGTGGGGGGGCGAGCACTCACGTTTTGCTGCTAACCTCAAACGTATATTTGACTTCTTGTGCTCTGCGTTTGCCCTACTGCTGCTGTCTCCGCTTCTGGTCATCATCGCCATTGCAGTAAAGCTCTCCAGTCCTGGTCCCATATTTTTCGCCCAAGATCGCTACGGCATGAACGGTGCAAAATTTCGAATGATAAAATTTAGGTCCATGCTAGTAATGGAAGCAGGTACCACGAAGGGGCTTCGTCAGGCAAGTAAGGATGATCCACGAGTTACGAAGGTTGGAAAATTCATTCGCCGGTGGAGTCTAGACGAACTTCCTCAACTCATCAATGTATTATGCGGTCAAATGAGCATTGTTGGGCCCAGGCCCCATGCAGTTGATCACAATGAGAGCTATAGAAAGCTGATTCCTGGTTACATGCAACGCCACTCGTTCAAACCAGGTCTTACAGGATTGGCCCAGGTAGAGGGTTGGCGAGGAGAAACACTCGATCTTATGTCCATGGCAAATCGAGTAGAAGCAGATCTTCGCTATCAGCGCGAATGGAGATTTTCTCTAGATATAGCAATTATAATACGTACTTTTGTTAGCCTTTTTTCACACAAGGCATATTAATCCCCCCTCCCTCCCAGATTTAGTGTGTTCCACTATCTTCATAGTGTTTTGCATGGTTCCAGGTGGATATTATTGAAATATCTAAAGTTAATCCATACTGCATTTCTTGCAATGGGACGAACCAGCTTTATAGTATAAAATCACTGGATGCAAGTTTTGTACGTACCCTAAGTTAAGCTACCTCATTGGAGCAGCCTACGCAGCTCTTAACCTGGTAACCACGAAACAGATGTAACCTTACAGCCCCTTATTTCTAGTTTGGTGCACAGAGCCCGTTCATGTGGATAAGTTCGTAGTTTATATCTTTGATTAGTATAATACTGATTATAAAAATCCCTCTGATATCAAGTTACCAATCCCTAAATCTTGACAAGTTCTCCAGGTGCAGTGGCATTTTCTTATTTGACCAGTCAAAGAGGCTGTTCTAATAATTAAAGACTCCATCATTAGAAACAATAAAAAATAATAGCGAGGACCCACCTCTTTGCTGGTGCAAGTTATAGTATTAAGCGCACTATATAATATATCAACCTAGTCAAGTGAATCATGTGTTAGTTTCTTTGTAATCAATGCTCTTAACACATTCCTGTCAATAGCATTGGTGGTCTTTGATATATGGAATCGTTTTTCAAAGCAATCTCTCGCTGCCCTTTTGATGACTGACTTCTGGCTTTGATCAAGAGCAAGCCAACGCCTGATTAGATTTGCTGTTCCATGAAGATCATCCAATTCAACTAAACCTGCTCGATCCAGCTCTATTTCAGAGTAGATATTAATTTTTGTTGAAATTAGCACGGGAAGTCTACATGAAAGGGCTTCGGCAACAGAAATGCCAAAGTTTTCTTGGTGGGATGGTAAGATGAATACATCAGCAGCTTGAAAAGCACCCCACTTTTGATTCCCCGTAATCATGCCAGTCCAGTAAATTGAATCAGAGATACCAATTTTTTTAGAAATATTGATAAGATGCCTTGCGTATTGGCTGTCGGCAGGGCCGGCTATTACAACCTTCATTTTTGCTGGATTCCAATTGCCTTCTTTTTGCAATAATGAAATAGAATTAATAAGCAGATCTGGCCCCTTTTTGGGATGGACACGCCCTAAAAATAGAAATATTTGTTTGCCATCAAGTTGAGGATGTTGGTCCAAAAATTCACGCGAGAAATCTTCTTCGGGATCAGGAATTCCTTCTGTACCATAATCAATAACAACTTCTTGACAATCATAGAGCCAAAAGGATTCGCGAGCTAACAGCTTTTCTTGCTCGCAGGTGAAAAAAAGAGCTTCCGCATCCCGTATTGCAGGATATACAGCCCAAGGCCAGACTAGCCATTTTTTAAAATGTTTTAGTGGGTAAGTTTTTTTAAACCAAGGGTCAAGCATTCCATGGCTAAATATATAGTAAGGGGTTGTTGATTTCCTAAGTGCTAACCAGCTTGCAAGTAAATGAAAGCCCCAAATTCCATTTATAATTATTGCATCGTAACTGGAATGATTCAATTTAATCCACTTCAGCAGTGACACTGGAAATAGGTTGTCTAGTAAGGTTGCTTTGCAGGGATAGACTGGTGTATTAGGAAAACCAAGAAAGTTGTCGTCGACCCTATCAAGGCTAATTATCTCAATAAGAGTTCCGTGCTGTTTGTGTTGTCTTGCCTGTTGGCGGATTCCCTCAATTGGACCACCGTGTTTAGGATTTACTGATTGGATCACATGGAGAAGCTTCATTTGTAGCGATGCTAGATTTGTTTGCAAGTTGGCTGTGAACAGGATTCGATAACACTAATCTTTGGGTTTTGAAGGTATGTAACTAGTTGTGGGACGGTTCGCCACTTATTGTCAGGGCATAAAATAGAACCGCACTTTTCGCAGGTTGGAAGCATTGATTGGAGAGCTTTAATTCTTTTTCTTGATACTGAAACAGTTTATGGTAATTAATATATAAGAAAATTACAGATAGCATCATTATTGTGCGCACTGTAATGATGTCTATTCTTGCATTTGCTAAGTTGTCAGTCGGTAACGCAAGGGAAACAGTAATGGCTGATGTAGCTATCGCCAAAATTATTGCAATGAATCGGTTGCAATTCGTTGCGGTATAACAAAGTGGTACTATGTATAGGGGATATAAGCCGTATGAGGGAAGCGCTAAGTTAAGGATGGACGCAATGGCAAATAATGCTTCAGCAAAAAAATTCTTTTTCATAAAGAGAATCTCTTTGCAGGTGTGAGTTTGTTCATAATTGAAATGATCGATCGATCCCCAGCCTACCCTAGATTTTAGCGCTTGGCAGCAAAGGTCCACAACGACTGCGGTTTGCTGACTGCCCGGGGATTCACCTAAAATTATCAGTGAGTCGCAACCCCGCCTGTCGAACTGCCCTGGCGTCAATTTCTGTCTGGCTTTTCAAATATGCTGGATAAGCATATTCTTACAGATATATGACAACTGAATGTTATGTCTCTCGTATCCGTTCATGGTTCGTGACAGCTCGCGGCGAACATCGGGCCTGCTGAACCCTTGACGGCAATTTGGTTTCCGTTTGCATCTCAGGTGGATACAGCCTGTGATGAACCCACTTCTGGCTGGAATTCCAGAAGCGGACTGGCTGGAATCTCCCGCCAGCGTAGGAGCGCTGATCAACGCCCAGCATCAGGAGATCGAGCTCTTGCGCGGCCAACTCACTTCCTTGGCCACCGAGTTGGAAAACCTGCGGGAGCGGATTGGCCGGAGCTCGCGCAACTCTTCCAAGCCTCCCTCCAGTGACGGGCTTGGGTTTAAGCCGCCAGAGCGGCGTAAGGGCAGTGGCCGCAAGCGGGACGGAAAGCTGGGCCATCCCGGCAGTGGGCCGGAACTGCTGCCGATCGAGCGGGTGGATGAGGTGGTGGATCATTATCCTGATGCCTGCCGCCGCTGCGGCATTCTGCTCCACGGTATTGATCCAGATCCCGGTAGCTGTCAGGAAAGATGACGTCTCTGCTGCCATTTATGCAGCCATGGCAAATGTAGCTGGTTGATGTTCGATTTCCGGGGGTGGAGGATTGATCCAAACCACTTCCGGTTGACGCCAGCAGCGCGTTGATCGTGACCAGCGACGTGGATTTTGCTGGCGTGCCTGTTCATAGACGTGAGCACGATGGCGGCAAATGGCAACGGCTTGACCGCTATGGCGCTGCTGGGGTGTCACGAACTTGATCCCGCTATGGCGGTGCCGGTGGTTGTACCAGTCCACAAAAGACGCCACCCACAGGCATGCCTCTTCCACGCTGGCGAATGGCCGCCTTGGGTAATCGGGCCGGTATTTTGCTGTGCGGAACAGCGCTTCCGAGTAGGGGTTGTCGTTGCTAACCCTTGGTCTAGAGAAGGACCGCAGCACCCCCAGCTCTTCCAGGCGGCTTTCCAGCGTGGCGGCACGCATTGCGTTGCCGTTGTCCGCGTGGAGGATCAGCGGCTGCTGGCGGCTTTTGCTGATCCGCTCTCTGAGGCAAGCCCTGCTCACAAGATCCGCTGCAATGGCTGAATCCTCACGCTCGGCAACATCCCAGACCACGACCTTGCGGCTCCAGACGTCGATCACTAGGTAGAGGTACAGCCACACACCGCGCACGTTGGTGGGGAGATAGGTGATATCCCAGCTCCACACCTGATTTGGCCCTGCGGCCCGCAGGCGTGGCACTGGTGCACGGCGACAATTAGGTAGGCGGGTCCGCGCAACTACATAGGCGGGTCTCAACGCGCGACAACAGGGCTCCGGTTCAGCTCTGGAGCTTTGTCATGCCCGCGTCTTTGTCGTTACGAATCAAGGA
>NZ_JAGQCQ010000281.1:0-5116 GCF_024346275.1 Cyanobium sp. BA20m-p-22 | reverse complement strand
TATTCCCTACACTTCCCATGGGCAAGATCCCTGAAGGAACGCTGGGCTTCGGAATACGAGTTTCCGCAGCAGACAAGAAACCTAGTGAAGAAATATATTATAAATTAAGCGGTAAGCGCATCACTTCGGACGACTTTGCCTCAAAGTCACTCATTGGGAAAGCAGTTGTCAGAGACGATGGATTTGCATACTTCTACGAAAATATTACGGCCGATTTAAAAACAGAAGGTGACGAAGGATTCTTTGTCGACTTTTATTCGGCTCCACCATCGCAAAGTCTTTTCCCAGAACAGGAAAACAGATACGAAATCAGTAAATATTTTGATATCTCTGATGTCTCGATTGGGAATCTAGATGTTTATCGTTTAAGAAATTATCAAACAGGTGAATTCCTTCTCACGGCAAATCTGTTTGAAGTTGATAGCCTCACAGGCCTGTTAAGTACTGGTCCGTCTGCAAGCTCATTTATCTGGTTAAATGAAGGAGTTGCATTTCAAAATAAGCAAGACGCAACGCAGGCAGTGCACCGCTTCCTGAATCAACGTACATTTAAGCATTTTTATAGCGCAAATGATGCAGAAGTTGCCTCCTTGCGTGGCAACGCCACATCTGGGTATGCATATGAAGGAATTGCTTTCAGTGTATACCCCGCATCCGCACTCCCCGCTAAGGAAGGCATGTCAGTCCTGCGGTTTTATGATCCGACTGCCGATTCTCATGTATACAGCTCTAGCATTGAGGAGCAAGCTATTTTGTCCAGGACATATATCAATGAAGGCGTAGCCTGGTATGCCTAATTCTTGCGCCTCAAAAAATTGATGCTTATGGCATTAACGTAGCTGTCAAATCATATTGACTGTTTTGCAAGCCATATTTTGTTAGCCAATACAACTTGAATTCGAGCTCCTGCTGCCGCTCAAATCTGTTTTGTCATTTCATAAAGTTAAGCGGTTGATTTATCTTTGTGAATAAATTCATCTAAGGCTCCTCTTTCGGGTCAAAGCTCTGGCTCTTAAATGCTTATATTTCGCTTAACTTCTTGTTCTGGCGGCTCAGGTGCCAGGCTCGCCCTCCTTCAGCACCACCGTGACCCGATGGCAAGGGAACAGGGATAATGCATGGCACCGCTAATCGCCTAGTCATGGGCAGCATCCTGACCGCCACCGCTACCGCCGCTGCGGTCCTGCTGACTGGTCCTGCGTGGGCTCAGGTGGATCCGAAAGTGGCTGCGCAGTGCAAAGACGCCCGTGATTTTGTTGGTTGTGTCAAAGCCTTCACTACACCTTCTATCCAAGCCGGTGATGAACTGACACCCTTGAGAGGGGCGATGAAGCAGGTAGCAGCTCGTTTGACATCAGGAACAAATTTAAGAGACTCAACAATCACTTTTCAGCCTGTAATTGACCAACTCGCACTTGTTGAAGGGAGTTTCCCGGAATCATTGGCAGTGCAAAAAGCTAGTCTTGCCTCAAGACTTTTCAATGTGATGCAAAGTGCATGGGATCTGCAGATAAGAGCCAAATCCTATCAACTTTCGGAATATATGAAGGGCGAGGACGTATACGCCTGCGAGGTCCTCAAGCAATCGGTTGACGCTTTTAATTCTGCGTACGGAGCCTCGGCGATAAACTGGAGCTATACCAAGGGGCTTTTTGGCATGTCCATCTGCAGAGTCCCCTATGGTCAATTGCCACTGGATTACATGTATCCAATCGTCATCCGTATTCTCAACGAGGGCTCAATAAGTCCGGCAGAAATTGCTTCACGCGAAGCACAATCCAAGGAAGCGGATGCCAAGCGCCAAAGGGAGAAAGAACTGTGCAAAATGGGTCCCTGGAATCGACGACTAGAGGAAGATCCGAAACTCAAAGAATGGGCCAAAGCTAATCCATCTGCCGCAAAAGAGGCAATGAAGAAGTATTCAGCCAAAGAAGGGGGCAAGGAAAATTGCTCAAGCATTGAATTTAACTACAGCAATTTTTTTAACAATTAGGATATCATTCTGCCTCCTGTGATTCCTGCGATCGGATGTTTCCTAATGCCATTCAGGCGCTAGAAGCAGTAATCGAAGTCATCGCGAGCGCCTCGGTGGCAAGCTGTAGTGCATACCATTCAGCGAACGCCTGGGGTCAAGTGCCTGGCTCTCCCTCCTTCAGCACCACCGTGACCCGATGGGCGGGGAACAGCTCTTTGCCGGCCTCCAGGGCCTCGGCCTTATCAGCAGAGAAGACCGGCACCACCGTGATGCCCTCGGGCAGGTCAACAATCACATCGAACAGTCGGCTCACAAGGGTGTCGTACCGCTAATTGTGGATCTCAAGGTCCGTAACCCGACACCGGCTAATAATTGGCACCAATGTCTAGGATTAAGAATTTAGTTGTTGTAGTTCACATGCAGGAGCAATGTTGATAGGATTCGCAAGTGGAATTTAATTATTATGAGCTTTAAATCAAAATTAGCGGCTGGTCTTTTTGTATCAATTTCCTTGCTTGGCGCCAACGGCGCTATTGCAAATGCGAATATACCAGATGCCGCAAGAATAAAGCCAATCACCTATGGCAATGTTGTGGATAAAGAAATAGATGTTGACTGGAAAAATCCAAAGGTTAAGTTTGACGAATGGTCCAAGCTTATCAAGGTGACCTCTAAGGTTTCAGGGGATTATTATTACGTTGTACTTGATCGCGACTATAAAACAAATGTCAGCAATGGGGTGACGGAAGGGCTTATTACTCGCTGGGGTAGCGACACCGTGACAGGCTATCAATATATGTACGGAGGCTGTGGTCTTTGGGTATGTACTAGTGGCTCCGATTTTAGAGAATTCAGCGGTGTAATTGAGCTATATTATGCAGGGGAAACTTATCTTGTTTATGGCGACTCAGGTGAATATTCTTTGCCTCAGTCCTTTATAAGTAATATTATCAGTACTAATGGGGATCAGTCCCTGTCAATCAAGTTAAGTAAGGGTAGGGGGGATACCAAAGTTTTTCCGGTTGGGAAAGGAACATTGAAGTCAATCGCAAGACTTTTCCAGGCAGAACAAAAAACATGGCAGAAACCAAAAGTCTCTATTCAAATCAGTACGGTCAGCAAGTCTAGTCTTCCTGCTGAAGACCTGATCCCTAAAATTGCGCCATCGGTAGTCTCTATAAGAACTGATAAATCTCTTGGAAGTGGATTTATTGTCTCAACAGACGGACTCATAATGACCAATAGACACGTCGTCACAGGGTCGGGTGTCGGCAAGTTCCAGATTTCAACCTCAAGCAACCAAAAAACGACAGCTTCTGTTGTTTATATTGACAAACAACTAGATTTTGCAATACTAAAGCCAGACACAAGGTTGCAAGCAGCCCCACTGCCTATTTGCTATCTTTCTTATCCCAAAGCTGGCCAGGATGTGATAGCTATTGGTTCACCCGATGGAATTGCTGGAACAGTGACAAAAGGTGTAGTAAGTGCTGTCAGGCAACCTGTAGATCAGCTAAGAGGTCTCGCACCCGAAGGAGTATTACTTGTGCAGCACGACGCTGCTATCAGCCCAGGCAACAGCGGCGGCCCCTTAGTTAATAGTCGCGGTGAGCTTCTCGGTGTCAATACATATGGACTCAACCAAACCGCTGATGGCAGATCACTTCAAAATATAAACTTTGCAATATCCATAGTTGACGTCTTAAAGGCACTTGAGCTTCGCGCGCCGGTTGCTGTAAATCCAAAGTTATTAAATGCCTGTGGCAACATTGCTCAGTAACAATGTTGCTCCTTAAAACGTAATTTCAATCCTTTAGTAAATAGATCTTGTTTAAGCAGGGGGGGGGTAGCCCCCGGCTGCTGCATAATTGGGATTGAGGACAAACAATATATTGTCTTTGGTCAATAAGTGGGGTTTTGAAATCTCTGGGACGGCGGGGGGCCCCGAGGGCACCGAAACAGATGCGGGCTCCTTACTGTTCACCCCAACCCCTCGTCAAGCTAAAGCCTGCTCACCTGGCTCACTGGGAAGCGGCTGGTAGTGCCATCCAGGATCACCCTCGCTTAGCTGCGCTGGCCCCTCTCAATGCGGTGGAGGCTTCCATGCCGGTTGTCCCAGCGGGTGTGAGAGGCATCGACCAGGACCTTCTCCCCAATCTGCAGCTCAAGATTATGCGGTTCTTGCACAGTCACCTCACCCGAAAGTAGGTGCTGCCCGACTGAATGCTCCCCGCGTGATACACGGCACCGTGCCGCTTGAGCTGGGCACCCTGGCCCGGGCTGTCAGAGCAAGAGAGGGTGGAGTCCCGCAAGCGCCATGGGACATGGGCCCGCAATGGACTGGTCAGTCAGAAGTGAGCCAGAGAGCAATGCCTGCAATAGCTCGAAAGATGGGTGGTCTTAATCAAGCGGACTTCGTGAAGGATTCCGCTAAATATTCCCATAACGGAGTGCCAGAGAGTTACCTGTAGGTCTACACCACCACCAAACCATGGCCCTTCTGCTGCTGCTTGTGGCCATCGCCGCTATAGCCTGGGGCATTGGCCAGGCAAAAGCCCTGAAGACTGCCCAATCCCAGCTTCAAGAATTCACCCGGCGGTTCAAGCCCGCCATTGACATCGACCTGCATGTCCAGCTGGGGGAGGAGCGTGTTGAGAAGCTGCTGAAACAGGAAGTAAAGCTTAACGCTGAGATCGAATCTGCCAAGCGTGGCCTTACCCGCATCCACGAGGAGCTGGCGCTTGCCAGTGATGCTGCCTATTTGGTGGAGGTCGGCTATTACGAGCCGCGCTATGACTTCGCAGATGTTCCTAGCTACGAAGCAGAGCTGTCCCGGATTCGCGAAGAGCAGAAGGCCATGCTCCGTGAAGACGGCACTGGGAACAACAAAGTCAAAGCGGCTGCCTACGCCACCCAGTCGCTGTCCTTCAACGGTTCCGTTACTCAAGGGAAGGCTGCGCAGAAGAAAACCTTGAAGCTCATGCTCCGCGCATTCAACGGGGAGAGCGACTCCTTTGTTGCCCGGGTCAATTACCGTAACGTCGAATCCATGGGGAAGCGCATCCGCACTGCCTTCGATGCCATCAACGCAATCACCGAGAAGTACGACTTCTGCAAGCTGAACACCCGCTATCTCGATCT
>NZ_JAGQCQ010000280.1:0-5123 GCF_024346275.1 Cyanobium sp. BA20m-p-22 | reverse complement strand
AGCGCCGATCTGGCGAGCTTCGATAGCTGGCTGAAGGAACTGATCACCATTGGAGAGGCCGGCCGCAGGCCCCTTGGAGGACTTGGTCAGCCGGGCAGGTTGGAGGGGATTCCGCCGGCGGGCTCGTAGAGCATCTCCAGCCAGTTGCCTTCCGGATCCTGCAGATAGAAGGAGGCCGTGCCATCGCGGTGGTCGTGCACCGGGCCGCAGCTGTGGCCGGCCGCCACCAGGCTGGCGTGAACCCCATCCACCTCCGAGCGCTGGTGAAAGTGGAAAGCGAAGTGGGGGCCTGCGGCCCGGTAGCTTTCGCTGAGCAGCGCGATCCCCGTGCCGCCGCCTGGCCATTCCATATAGGCCCAGTCGTCGGCCTGCCAGGTGAGGCGTAACCCCAGCCCGCGATAAAACGCCACAGCCCGCTCCATGTTCTGGACCCGCAGGGCGACGTGACCGAGTCGGTGGCTGACGGACATGGGCAGCGGAGTGGCAGCGGTGTGAATCCTTCCATTGTCGACATGGCGGGGAGAAACTGAGGCCGCCCATGCCATCCGCTCCGTGCAACCTGCCTCACCGGGTCAGCCCAGCAGCTTATGGCTCACCAATCGCGGCGTGGTGGCCATTTGCTTCCTGGTGCTGGAACTGGTGTTCTTCTCCACCGACTCCGTTGGCGTACCAGCCCACGCCTATGTGAGCGGCGATGTGGGGGGGACCCCCTACATGTCTGTGTGGTTCATGGTGGCGTTTCTATTGCCAGCAGCGCTGATCATGCCGCTGTTGGGGAGCCTGAAGGAACGGGTGGGCGCGAAGGCGATCGCCACTTTGGGGCCGGGGCTCTTCGGTGTGGCCTGCCTGATCAGCGCCAGCGCCACCGATCCGCAGCTGTTCATCACCATGCGGGTGCTGCAGGGACTCGGCGCCGGAGTGATTCCGGCAGCGGCGGGGGGCTATCTGGGCGGTCAGCTGGGGGAGAAAAACGCGCCGATGGGCAAAGGGCTGGTCGCGCTGGCGCTGGTGAGTGGCTCCAGCCTCGGTATCCCTCTCTCCGCCTTTGTCACCTGGTACGCCAGCTGGCGGGTGCTCTATGCGGGCCTGGGCCTGGCGGCCCTGGCAGCGGTGGCAGTGATCGCCCGGCTGATGCCGGCCACCCCCGGCAACCCGCAGGCCGAGATCGACTGGCTGGGCTATGGGCTGATGAGCGGCGGCTTCGGGTTGCTGGCGCTCTCGCTAGTGGTGGGCAACCAGCGTGAATGGTTCGCCAGCCCGACCTATGTGGTGCTGCTGTGGAGCGCGCTGCTGCTGCTCGGCCTATTCGCTTGGCGAGTGGCGGCGGTGCCGAAGCTGATCAATCTGCGCATCTTCCAGGACGTCAACTACTGCATAAGCGTCGTGAACCTGAGCTCCGTGATGTTTTTTCTGTTCATGGTGTTCGCGATCGTGCCCCGCTTTCTGGTGGTGGTGACGGAGAACACCATCGAGAACTATGCCTGGACCTTCATCCCCTTTGTGGCCACCACCATGGCCACCGGCCTGATGGTCACCCCAGGGGTCAGCCCGCACCTGATCGCTGCCACGATTCCAGCCAAGAAGAAGCTCTGTGCCATGGCGATCTTCTGCTTTGCCTGCACAGCACTGTGGATGGCCAACACCAGCGCCCAGCAGGACAACAGCACGCTGAGCCTGCAGCTGATGGCGGTGGGCGTGTGCTTCGCCCTGATCAATTGCCTGGAGATTCAGATGTCGTTCTCCACCATGGCGGCCGAGCTGATGACCAGCGCCAGCTCGGTTCTGTTCTTCTGCACCAACATCTTCAAGGCCCTCTCTGGCGGCGTCACCGCAGCCATCATCACGGCCACAAGCCAGGGCAGCTGGGAGCGCTTCCGCGAGCAGATCAACGCCGGCAACCCGGCACTCGACGCCTTCCAAAGCTCCCTGAGCGGCCATCCGATGGGCAGCGGCGGTGACGGCTGGTCGCAGGGCTCCCTGGAGTTGATGAACAAGGCGATCAGCCAGCAGGTGGAGGTGGTGTCCTTCATCAACATCGCCACCATGGTGGGCCTGGCGCTGCTGGTGCTTGCCGGTCTGCCGATGCTGCATCGCAGCGGGAGTTCACAGACCAGACCCGGCAGCGCCCCCTAAGCTCCGGCCAACAGCGTGCAGCGGATACCCTCGTGAGCGCCACCGGCATGCCCCCAGCCAACCGCACAGCCCAGCCGCGGCGCACCCAGCTGATCGCCGGCGGGGCGATCGCCTTGACGGCGGCAGGACTGGTCGGCTACTTCGCTTACAACAACTACCGCCCCAGCACCAACGACGCCTACGTTCACGCTTACACCGTGACCGTGTCACCGTATGTGGAGGGCTACATCAAAAGCATTCACACAGAGCCCAATGACTTTGTGAAGAAAGGGCAGCTGATTTACGAAATCGTACCGCTCCCCTTTCAACTGAGCATGGCGCAACAGGAGCACCAGCTGGAGGCGGCCATCGCCCAGAGGGCGGGCCTGGAAGATCAGCTACTCAAAGCTCGACAAGCGCTGAACGACCAGCAGGCCAATCAATGGATCGTTGATCTCAACCAGCAGCGCTATGCCTATTTGCAGCAGCAACAGGTCGTAGCACTGGAGAAGGAGCAGGAATTCGAGGCCACCAAGCTCGAGGCGAGGGCAGAGGTCAAGAGCGCCAAGCTGGAGATCTCACGCCTGGAGAAACGGATTCGAGAGCAGGAGGCCAATATCAAAGCGCTGCGCGCCGCCGTAGGCAACGCTCGCGTGAATCTCAACTACACGCGGTACTACGCGCCGATGGACGCCTTCGTGAGCAACAACTTCAGCATCCGCGTCGGCCAATACGTGAAACCCGGGCAGGCGCTGTTCATGCTGGTTGACAACACTCAGTGGTGGGTGGATGCCAATTACCTTGAGTCACAGATCCATCGCATCCGCGATGGGATGCCGGCCCGGATCCGCCTAGACATGTATCCAGGGGTGGTCTTTGAGGGCCGGGTGATCAATATCAGCCAGGGCAGCGGCGCCTACTACTCGCTGCTGCCACCGCAGAACGCCACCGGCAACTGGGTGAAGGTGCCCCAGCGCTTTCCGGTGCGCATCCGCATGGAGCAGAACAGCCGGCACCCGCTACGGGCAGGCGCCACCGCCCACGCCACGGTCAACACGCTGGGCCGTTAATCGGCCGGCAGGTCAATCGGCAGCAGCACCGGCCCGCCGGGCTGCCGGGACACGGGCAACAGCTCCCGCAGCAGCTGGGCATAGCTCAGGTTGGCGAGGGTCGTGGCCTCTGCCCGCTGCTCCATCGCCGTGGTCAACGACTGAATTGTGTCCGCCAGATCGGTGTAATCCGCCAGCCCGAATTCATAGCGCGCGCGCGAATCGCGATAGGCCTCTCGCGAAGCCTGGAAGGAAGCATTGGCCGCAATGATCTGACTGAGGGCGGCGCGCTGGTCGTAGTAGGCGTTCTCCAGTCGCTGACGAATGGCATTGCGTTCAGCTGCTTCGCTCTGCAACGTGCGCTCCGCCGCAGCGCGGCTGGCCGCCACCGCCCCGGCCGTGATGCCGCCATCAAACAGGCGCCACTCCAGCGATAGGCCGGCCGACCAGTCGCCGCTGTAGCTGTTCAGCCCGGGAATGAAGGCTGGCCCCTTGCAACACCCTTCCAAATCGATGACAGGCGAGATGCTCTGGGCCGCGCGGTAACCAGCGGTAGCGAACAAACCGATGCGGGGTAGCAGCTCGGCAGCACGCCGATCCGCCTGACGCAGCAAGGCGATGCGGGCCGCCTCCAGAGCTTGCAACTGGGGGTTGTCCGCAAATCCCCGCACGATGGTCTCCGGCAGATCCAGGGGCCAGGGGGGCTGCAGCCGCACGGCCTCGCGGGCCTCCAGCGTCACGGTGAAGGGAACGTTGACCAGATTGCTGAGGCGACGCTGACTGCTGAGCCGCAGGGCTTCGGCCTGCTCCAGGCGGAAGCGGCTCTGCTGCAGCCGGGCCTGCGCCCGCAGCAGATCCACCCGCGGCACCAGCTCAGCCGTTTTCAACGCCTGCACCTGATCCAGAATCACCTGGTCGTTATCGACCACCACCTGGCGGATGCGCCGCAGCTGATCGGCGAGCTGCTGGCGGTAGTACGCCTCACTCACATCGAGCTGCAGCTGGCGCAGTCGATCGGCGTAACGCTGACGCGATACCTCCAGATCAGCCGTGACTTCCGCCAGGGCAGCACTGCGCTCGAAGCTCAGCAACTCATAGACCAGGTATAGGCCGGCAAAGCCCGCTCCGATGTTGGTCTGATAGCTGTTCGTCCCGCCAGTGGGGACATAGAAGGGGGAGTTGGGCCCGTAACCGGAAACGTCTCCATTGCCCTTCCAGGCCTTGTTGCCGCCAGCCTCCTGGCTGTAGACAACGCCGAGATCAAGGCCAACGACCGGAGTGAAACGCCCTCGCACCGAGCGCAGCCAGCCCTGCTGCTCCTCCACCCCGGCGATCTGCTGCAGCAGCAGCGGATCGTTCTGCACAGCCAGGTCAATCGCCTGTTGCAGATCCACCTTCAGCCGGCGCGTGATGGCCACATCGGCGGGCTCCTGCGGCAGGGCGGCAGCGGTCGGTGCCGGCAGGGAGGGCAGCGGTGCCGCCGACCGGCCTGAATCGGCCGGCGGCAGCACCCGATCCAACCGCTCCAGATCGCGGTCATAGGCCTCGAAGCTGCGCAGCAAAGGCCTGAGCGCCTCAGGTGTCCCCTGAGCGAAGAGCGGCTGCGGCGAGAGCAGAAACAGGCCAAAAGCACCCAAGGCGCCGCGGAGTAACTGCCTGGTGAACCACACTGCTCGCTTACCTCACACTGGCGGAATCATGCTGAGGGAATTAACCCTGCCTCAGCCACTGGGCCGCCTCGCAGGCGTGATAGGTGAGGATTAAATCGGCACCGGCCCGTTTGAAGCAGAGCAAGGTTTCCAGCACCACCGCTCGCTCGTCGATCCAGCCCCTCTCTGCCGCCGCCTTGACCATGGCGTATTCACCGCTGACGTTGTAGGCGGCAATGGGAAGCTCGGTTTCGCCCCGCAGCCGGTAAATGATGTCGAGGTAGGCCAGGCCTGGCTTCACCATGATGATGTC
>NZ_JAGQCQ010000028.1:0-19294 GCF_024346275.1 Cyanobium sp. BA20m-p-22 | reverse complement strand
ATTCCCGGCTCTGCTTATCTTTATGATGTCAGCACTGGCAACCTGCTGCGATCATTCATCAACCCCACTCCCTCTGCCCGCGACGGGTTTGGTACTTCCGTGGCGCTCAGCGGCAACACCGCTCTAATCGGTTCCGATGGATACAATAGCGATGCCGGTGCTGCCTATCTTTATGATGTCAGCAATGGCAACCTGTTGCAGTCCTTCATCAACCCCACTCCCGTGAGCGGAGACTTTTTCGGCCATTACGTTGCGCTCAGCGGCAACACCGCTCTGATCAGTGCTGTCGGTGACAACAGCAGTGCCGGCGCTGTCTATCTTTATGATGTCGCCACCGGCAACCTGCTGCAGTCCTTTTTCAGCCCCACTCCCGCTGCAGGCGATTTATTCGGCTTTTCCGTAGCTCTCAACGGCAGTACTGCACTGATCGGTGCTCTCGGTGACAACAGCAATCCCGGATCTGCCTATCTCTTTGACGTCGCCACCGGCAACCTGCTCCAGTCATTCATCAACCCCACTGGCATTGCCGGCGACTTTTTCGGCTTTTCCGTAACGCTCAGCGACAGCAGCGTTCTGATCGGTGCTGACGGTGACAGCAGAAATGCCGGCGCTGCCTATGTCTATGCCAGCACCAACTCTCAGTCGGTACCAGGTCCCTTGACCTTACTCGGGCTAGGCGCCGCCTTCTCCTGGAGCCGCCGCCTTCGCAACAAGTACCGCAACGCAGCTCAAGCCGGTGCTCGGCATCACTGATTCAGTATTGCTGGCCCATTTAGCAGATAATCCCTATAGAGCTGAAGGGGCGCCAACTCTTTAACGAGACGATTGATCAAATCACTTAGGCCTAACTTGAATCAGTTGGCTTTTCCTGGAAATGCCCCTGCTGTTTGATGTGATCGTGGACTTGCCTGAGGGCATTGCGGTGGTGCCGGTGTTTGCTGCTGACAAGGCCCAGGCCCTGGAAGCCGGCAAAGAGCTGTTCCCTGGCCAACGGGTAACGGTGGTGCTGAAGGAGGGCGAGCCTGGTACCTAGTGCCCACAGCAGCAGGGCCGCCAGGTGGACGACGACAGGCCAGCGGCGCCGGGTTAGGCGGCTATGCAGAAACTGCATAGTTCTTGTCGGCCAACCTAGTGCTACCGTTAGCCACTGCTTAGAGAGCGATGGCTGTATTAACCACCAAAAGTCAGCCTCTTGTTTTGGTAGTGGGTTCTATAGAAAAATCCAAGAAAAGAGTCTTAAGAGCCTGTTCAACTTCCTTTGGCGCCGATTAACGATTGCTGCGCTATTTTTTGCTGGGGCAGCTAGTCCGCTGCTGGTGCCGTCCGCGGCTCATGCACTTATCATTTCTCTATATGGTCAGGACTGGGAGATAAAAACCACAACAGGCCCGTTGAGCGGATGGGGAGAATCGGGTTTGTCTAATGTGGGAGGGGTAGATCTGACCAATACACCTTGGTACAATGGACCCAATCTAGGGCCGCCTATTTATGCTTCAAGTGGCGGTTTTAAGGAGTGGAGCGGTGGCAATTTAGCCAGGGAGTTTGCATTCGCAGTTGGCTTCTCTTTGGGACGGTTTGCGGTGGGTGTTCCAAATCAGCCAGGGGCGGCACCGGGTCAATTGACTTACTTCGAGAGGAGTCTTAGTGGTCCAATGTTTGCCTGGACTGACTTAAACACAACAAGAGATAATATGGTTTACTTTACTAACGACGGTACAACGCCGGGCTGCTGCGGTGCTACTCCCGATTATGTATATTCTTACGCCTACGCATCTGCTGTCACACCACCCACCACACCACCTGTCACACCACCCACCACACCACCTGTCACACCACCCACCACACCACCAGTTGCCACAGATGGCAGTGGTGGCACAGCATCCGTCCCAGGCCCTCTGCCGATCCTTGGCCTAGCTGCTGCCTTCGGCTTCAGCCGCAAGCTAAGGAAGCGCATCAAGCTCCACAGAGGCACCAGCGCTGTCTCTACCCTACCCGGCGCCTGATTCAATACCCGGCACCTCGCCGTAACAAGCGTTGCGCCGGTCAGCCCAGCCGCAAGCTTCTCGCATCCGCCGGATTGGTGGCTCAATAGGGCCTGGCCGTGAGTCGGCTGTCTGGCCGTGGTGGTCTAGCTGGTGGCGGGAAGCCGGGCTCTCTTGGTGGGGGTGCGTAGGGCGGTTTTGCCACGTGGCTAGTCATTTGGTTCCCTCCTGGAGGAGTTGAGCGACAGATGCGCAACCCGCTGCTGAGTCGTCGCAAAACAACCATTAACGCCTTGGCTTGTTGGGCAGCCCGCCATTGCAGAAGTTGGTAGCAATTGCCGTGAGGTCACCGCCCTGGATATTTGGACTGCTTCGCTCCAGCCACGCCAGCTGAGCGTCGAGGCACTTGGGACACCTTTAGAACTGGCGGGCAATGGAACTCTGGGACCAAGCAATGGACAAGGAGCAGGCTGTGGCAACCAAGGCAAGGAGCAGGAACAGGTGAGCATTGATCACTTTCCTGGCGCTGAGGGTCCGGCCCTCTTGCTCAGGGGCATGAGAGGCGCTTTCGACCAGCTTTCAATTGTGAATCCCCTTGCGTTTGGGGGCTGGTTGGCGGATTGACCTCGCAGCAACATTGGTTTGTAAAGATTTCCCTGCTCTCCAGGCGTCGTTACTTGGCGTCTTTTCGGCCATCAGCATTTTGTTCCGCGGTACGCATGCACGATCTGCCGCTCGGGCTCTGGCTCCCTTGTGGTCCGCATTGGATATTTTGATCGCTAGCTAGGCAAATCGTTAGGCAACTCTCCCTAAGGAAGCTTGCAACAACTGACATCACAGCGGACTTAAAATCCGCAGACGGCAACGTTGTGGGGGTTCAAGTCCCCCTGCCCCCACTGGTTTTTGCTGGTCAGCCCAGCTCGCCAAAGCTCCTAGGAGCTACTATCTACATATCCGGCAGAAGCCGGCGGGTCCCCAAGCCCGCGCACGCCGGATCCAGCACCCGCACCCCTCGCTTCCAGGGGGGCCTCCAAGCCTGATTCCCAGGATGGTTTTTTTGGGTTATTGCCTCTTGCTATAGCGAAGGGCAAAATTCTCATTAGCAACCGCCCTCCCTCGGAGGGTCTGCCAGATGGCGGAATCACAATGTTTCGGTGCGCAGTCCATATCCGTTGAACCTTCCATGTTCCCCCCTTCTTCATCCGCAATTTCTTTTTCATTGACCGTGGCTCGCCCTACCTCCCATCCCGGCCGAGCCAGCTATCCCAGCTGCTCCCTCAGCCAGCGCCCCCAGGGCAAGCCCCCGGCCCAGCTGCTCACCTGGGAGGAGTTGCTGGGCCAGCGCTGAGGCTAGGGGGCCTGCAGTCGCTCCCGCTGGAGGTAGACCCGAATCAATTTCTCGTCCATCAGTCCTTGGCGGGCCAGGGGCGCTTCGTTGCAGCGCTCAAACAGCTCCAGCAGGGTGCTGGTCTGGAAGCAGAAGCCCTCGGCAGCTGCAATCGCCACCACATCGGGGGCTGTGATCACCTCATTTAGCTGGTCTCGGAGGGCTTGGTCCTGTTGAATCCGGCCCAGGAATGTAAACAGGACATCTAGTTCGCTGGCATTAGGGTCCAATTCCATCCAGGGTGCCTCGGGCTGGGCAGGGTTATGGCATCAGGCTAGGGCTCAGGCCCCCGGAAAAATCCAGCTTCAAGTAACCCTTCAGAATCAATCCCCTCCGCAGCCCGATCGGCGTCAACTGATGAATTACCTGCCCAGTGCCCTGGAAATCCTTCTGGGCATCGTGCTCCTGTTTGGAGGCGGTGAGCTTTTTGTGGCAGGGTCCTCGGCCTTGGCCCTGTTGCTGGGGATCCCCCAGATCGTGATCGGCCTCACGGTGGTTTCCCTGGGCACCAGTACGCCGGAGTTGTTCGTGAGCCTGATCTCCACCTTCCAAGGTGGAGATGCCATCGCCGTCAGCAACGTGGTGGGCAGCAACATCTTCAATGCACTGGTAGTGCTGGGCCTCAGCGCTTTGGTGGTGCCGCTGCGGGTCAAAAGTCGTCTAGTGAAGAGGGACGTGCCCCTGTTGCTGGGCGTTTCGATGGCGGTGTGGGGCATGGCCTCCGGTGGCCGCCTCACCTGGCAGGCAGGCCTGGCCCTGCTGGTGGGCACCGCGATCAACCTGATCTGGGAGATGCGCACCGCCTCCGAATATTCAGATGAAGAGGGCGATTTCGATGAGGGCGACCGGGCCACCCCTGCCGTGGCTGCCGCCAAGCTGGCTGGCGGACTGGTGCTATTGGTGCTGGGATCCGACGTGCTGGTCAAGGGCGCCACTGCGGCGGCCATCGGCCTGGGCGTCACCGAGACCGTGATCGGCCTGACAATCGTTTCAGCCGGCACCTCCATGCCGGAGCTGGTGACCTCGCTGGTGGCGGCGTACCGCGGCAAGGCTGATTTGGCCATCGGCAACGTGGTGGGCAGCAACCTGCTCAACCAGCTGGTGATCCTGGGGGTTTGCGGCGTCTTCTCCGGCGAGGGGCTGCTGGTGGATCCGGCGGTGATCAGCCGGGATCTGCCGGTGATGGTGCTCACCACCCTGGCCCTGCTGCCCATCCTCTGGACCCGGGGGGTGGTGACCCGACTGGAGGGGGGCATCCTGGTGGGCCTCTACGGGCTCTATCTGGCTGAGCAGGTGCTCACCGAGACCTTGACCACGGCCCAGGATGAATTCCGGTTTGTGGTTCTGGTGGTTGTGCTGCCCCTGGTGCTGGTGTTTTTTGTCTGGCAGATGCTGCGCTGGCGGATGCAGCGCCCCGCCTGAACAAACCTTGGGTCCCCACTGCTGGCAAACTCCCCAAAACAACAGCCATCTGATGTTCCCCAGATTTACATTCGCCATCCCCCTGCTCGCCGCCCTGGCCTTGGTGGGCTGCGCCGGCGATGGCGGCGGCATCCAGAGCCAGAAGATGGCGGCGATCAAGGGCAGGGGCACCCTCAACTGCGGCGTGGATGGCAAGCTGCCGGGCTTCAGTTTTGTGGGGGCTGACGGTAGTTACAGCGGCCTGGACGTCGACATCTGCAAGGCCACGGCTGCTGCGGTGCTGGGTGATCCCGCCAAGGTGACCTACCGCGACCTCAGCTCCTCCGAGCGCTTTGCAGCCCTGGGCAGCGGCGAAGTGGATCTGCTCTCCCGCAACACCACCATGACCCTCAGCCGCGATGCGCCTGGCGGCAACGCCCTTGCCTTTGCCCCCACCACCTTCTTTGACGGTCAGGCCGTGCTGGTGCCCGCCAGCAGCGGTATCAAATCCCTCAAGGACGTTGCCGGTAAGCCGATCTGTGTGGAGACAGGAACCTCCACAGAGCTCAACTTGGCCGACCGGATGCGGGAGCTCAATGCCACCTACACGCCGCTGAAGTTCCAGTCTGGGGATCAGACCTTTGCGGCCTATCTGCAGGGTCGTTGCGTGGCTGTCACCTCTGATCGCTCCCAGTTGGCGGCCAAGCGAACCGGCTTCCCCAACCCCGCCGAGCACCTCCTGCTCCCCGATATGTTGAGCAAGGAGCCCCTCAACCCCGCCACCATCAATGCCGATCCGGCCTGGGCCGATGCCGTGCGCTGGGTGGTCTACAGCCTTATCCAGGCCGAGGAAATGGGCATCACCGCCGCCAACATCGACGCCAAGCTGGCAGAGGCCAAAGCCAACAAAAACCTTGCCCAGCTACGCCGTTTCCTCGGTGTCGAGGGCGACCTTGGCAAGCAGCTCGGCCTGCCCGCCGATTTCGTTGTCAAAACTGTGAAGGCCGTGGGGAACTATGGCGAGGTGTTTGAGCGCAATGTGGGGCAGGGCTCGCCCCTCAAGCTCGAGCGAGGTGTCAACCAGCAATGGCTCAAAGGTGGCCTGATGTATTCGCCCCCATTCCTGTGAGGGCGTTGAGCTCCGGTTCGCTGCCATGACCAGCCCATCTGCAGCCCCCCCCTGGTGGCGCAATCGCCGCTACCTGCCCTGGCTGGTCCAGGGGGTGGTGGCCCTGGCGGTGGGAGTGGTGGTGGCCTTCCTGCTCACCAACCTGCTGCTCAATCTCACCGCCCGGGGCCTGCTGCTCAGCTGGAGCTGGTTGGGCCAACCGGCGGGATTCGATCTGGCCGAAACAATTCTGCCCTTTGATGCCAGCCTTCCCTACTGGCGGGCCTTGTTGGCGGGGCTCGTCAACACCCTGCGGGTGGTGATTGCAGGCTTGGTGGGGGCCACGGTGCTGGGCACCCTGATCGGCACCGCTTCCTTCAGCAGCAATGGGCTGCTGCGGGGCCTGGCCCGGGTGTACGTGGAGGTTATTCGCAATATCCCCCTGCTGCTGCAGCTGATCTTCTGGTATTTCGTGGTGTTCCTGGCCCTGCCGAATGGCACCGATGCGATCCAGCTGCCGGGGCTGGTGCTGGCCAAGTCTGGGCTGTTTCTGGGGGATCCCCAACTGGTGAATGGGGTTTGGCAGGCCCCCCTGCGCTTCACCGTGGAATTTGGGGCCCTGCTCACGGGGCTAGTGGTTTACACCGCCGCCTTCATCGCTGAGGTGGTGCGGGGCGGCATTGCTTCGGTGCCCAAGGGGCAGTGGGAGGCGGCCAGCTCCTTGGGGTTCGCCCCCCTGCTGACCCTGAGGCGCATCGTTTTGCCCCAGGCCCTGCGGGTGATCGTGCCCGGTCTCAACAGCCAGTACATCTCCCTGGCCAAGAACTCCTCGCTGGCCGTGGCCTGTGGCTTCACCGACCTCTATTCCGTCTCCGAAACCACCCTCAACCAGACCGGCCGGGCCGTGGAGGTGATGCTCATCCTGCTGGGCTCCTATCTGGTGATCGACCTGGTGATCTCAGCCCTGATGAACGGCCTCAACGGCCTCGTGCAACTCAAGGAGCGCTGAAGATGGCCCCCGCACCTCCTGCGACGCTTCGCCCAGGGCCCTGGCAGTGGCTGCGCCGCGAACTGTTTGGCAGTCGCCTCGATGGCCTCATCTCCATTGCCCTGCTCGGCTTCCTGGTGGCCGCGGCCCTGGGCCTGGCCAAGTGGGCCATTTTCCAGGCCCAGTGGACGGTGATCAGCGCCAACAGCACCCTGTTTGCGGTGGGGCGCTACCCGCTGGAGCAGCAGTGGCGCCTCTGGCTGCTCACCACCCTGCTTGCCCTTGCCACCGGGCTCAGCTGGGGCCTGCTGCGGGCATTGCCCCGCTCCGGAAGCTCCGGACCTCCCCCCATCCTGTGGCCCCGCAACGACCGCTGGGCCGCGGCGATTCTGGTGTTGCTCGCCCTCTGGCGCCCCCTGGCTCTCCAGTTAACCCTGGCCATCCAGCTGCGCTGGTGGGCCATCACCGCCCTGCTGCTGTTGGCCCGCTGGGCCGCGGGCCGCTGGGGCCAGGCCCTTCCCCCCCCGGTTCGGCGGCTGATTCCGCTGATCTGGCCCCTGCTCTACCTGGTGGGGATGGTGCTGATCAGCGGCGGCCTCGGGCTCGTGCAGGTGGCGCCCTCGGACTGGGGCGGGCTGCTGCTCACCCTGCTGATGGCCACCTTCGCGATCCTGCTGTGTTTCCCCCTGGGGGTGCTGCTGGCCCTGGGGCGGCGCAGCACCCTGCCCCTACTGCGCTGGGGCTCGTTGCTCTACATCGAGTTCATCCGCGGTGCCCCGCTGATCACCCTGCTGTTTCTGGGCCAGAACATCCTGGGCTTTCTGCTGCCCGGCGGTCTGGCCCCGGATCGGGTCTGGCGGGCGGCCTGGGTGCTCACCTTTTTTGCTGCCGCCTATGTGGCCGAAGCGGTGCGCTCCGGCTTGGCCGCCGTACCGGCGGGCCAACTGGAGGCGGCCCGCTCCCTGGGACTGTCCATGCCGTTTGCCCTGATCCACGTGGTGCTGCCCCAGGCCATGAGGGTGGCCCTGCCCGCCACCGTGGGCCAGTTCATAACCCTGCTTCAGGACACGACCTTGCTCTCCCTGATCGGTCTGCTGGACTTGTTGGGCACCGCCCGTACGGTGATGGCCAATCCGGCCTTCCTGGGCCGCAATGCGGAGGTCTATCTCGTGCTGGCAGTGCTGTTCTGGTGCTGCTGTGCCGCCCTGGGCCTGGGCAGCCGGGCCCTTGAAACCCGTCTCAATCCAAACCTCGCTCCTTCCCGATGACCACCCCTGCAGCCGTGATGATCGAGGCCCGCGGGGTCGAGAAGTGGTATCCCAATGGCTTCCATGCCCTGCGGGGGGTGGACCTCACCGTGCACCAGGGCGAGGTGGTGGTGATCATGGGACCCTCGGGTTCAGGCAAGAGCACCTTCCTGCGCACCTTCAACGCCCTGGAGGATTTCCAGCAGGGCTCGATCGAGGTGGATGGCATCCCCCTCAGTGATGACCTGCGCCAAATCGACGCCGTGCGCCGCGAGGTGGGGATGGTGTTCCAGCAGTTCAACCTCTTCCCCCACCTCAGCGTGCTTGAAAACCTCACCCTGGCGCCGGTGCTGGTGCGCAAGCTCCCCAAGCAGGTGGTGCAGCGCCGCGCCCTCGAGCTGCTGGATCGGGTGGGCATCGCCGAGCAGGCCCACAAATATCCGGGCCAGCTCTCCGGCGGCCAGCAGCAGCGGGTGGCGATCGCCCGTTCGCTCTGCATGGAGCCGCGGGTCATGCTCTTCGATGAGCCCACCAGCGCCCTCGACCCCGAGATGGTGCAGGAGGTGCTGGAGGTGATGCAGGGCCTGGCCCAGGACGGCATGACCATGGTGGTGGTGACCCACGAGGTGCGCTTTGCCCGTCAGGTGGCCCACCGGGTGGTGCTGATGGATGGGGGGATGGTGGTGGAGATCGCTCCGCCGGAGCAGTTTTTCAGCAACCCCCAACACGAGCGCAGCAAGCAGTTCCTCAGGCAGATCGGCTAGTCCCGCTAGAAGGTCAGACGGATCAGAGGCCGAACCAGCGGCAGATCAGCCAGGGCACCGTTACGGTCATGGCGATGGTGAGAGGGAAGCCATAGCGGGCGATGTCGAGGAAGCGGTAGCGGCCTGGGCCGAACACCATCAGGTTGGTCTGGTAGCCGACCGGGCTCAGAAAGCTCTGGCTGGCCCCAAATAGCACGGCGTATATGAATGCCATGGGCGGCTGGTCAAGCCCCTGGGCCAGCTGACCGGCGATCGGAATCAGCATGGCCACGGTGGCGGCGTTACTCATCACCTCGGTGAGCAGGGTGGTGAACAGGAAAACCACCAGAAGCGCCGCATACACCGGCCAGTCGTGCAGCCCTGCCAGTAATCCCTTGGCCAGGGCGGCGGCCAGACCTGTTTTTTCGAGGGCCACGCTGAAGCTCCCCAGGGAACCGAGCAACAGGATCACGTCGAGGCGGATGGCCCGCTGCAGGTCTCCTGGGCGCAGGCATCCTGTGGCGACCATCGCCACAGTGCCGAGCAACACTGCCGCCACCAGGGGAATGATCTCGAGGCTCGGCAGCAGGAGCACCAGTGCGGCGATCAACAGGGCAACCCACTTGCGGCTCACCGTGGGCAGATCCTTTTCCAGTTGCTCCAGCACCACCAGATCGTTGTTGGCCTGCAGGCCGCGGATGGCGTCCTTAGGGCCCTGCAGCAGCAGCACATCCCCCTCCCGCAGCGCTGCCCGTCCCAGGCGCTCCCGCAGCACTGCGTTGCCGCGTCGCAGGGCCAGCACCGTGACGTTGTAGCGCTGGCGGAAACGCAGATCCCGCAGGCAATCCCCGGCCAGGGTGGAGCCGGAGGGCAGTAAAACCTCCACCAGGCGTTGGTTGTTTTGCTGATCGGGAAGGATCTGCTCCTCCGGCATCGGAGCGAGAATCACAGTGTGTTCCTGCTGGAGGCGCAGCAGGTCTTCACGGCTGCAGCGCAGCAGCAGTCGATCGCCCAGCATCAGAGTGCGGTCAGCCAGGGGCGGCAGAAAGCGCTCGCTGGCACGATGCAGCTCCAGCACGTCGACATCGAAGCGCCGCTGGAGGCGGCTGCCATGCAACGACTGGCCGATCAGTTCAGAGCCCGCCGGGATCTTCACCTCGGTGAGATAGCCGCTGCTGGAGAGATCGGCGAGCAGATCGTCATCATTGCGGCCGCGATCCGGCAGGAAGCGATCAGCCAGCAGCACCATCACCAAGCTCCCCACCAGCCATACCCCTATTCCGATCGGGGTGAAGTCAAACAACCCAAAAGCGCCATAGCCAAGCTTGCTGCTCACCTCACTGGCCAGCAGGTTCACCGAACTGCCCAGCAGGGTCATCGTGCCGCCCAGCACAGTGGCAAACGAGAGCGGCAGCAGCACCTTGGACGGAGAGATGCCGCGGCGCTGGCACCAGCCCTCCACCACCGGCAACAGGCTCGCCACTATCGGCGTATTGGGGACGAACGCCGACACCGGAGCGACCGCTGCCACCATCACCGCAATCATGCGCTTGGGGCTGCGCACCGCGTCGGAGCCGATCAGGGCGCGCAGACGATCCAGACCGCCGCTGCGAAGCAGGCCGGCGGAGAGCGCAAAAAGACCCATCAGGGTGATTAGGGCAGGGCTGCCGAAACCCTCCACCGCCTCGCTGGGTTTGAGCACGCCGCCCACGATCAGCAGGGCTGCCGCCAGCAGTCCTGTGATCTCCGGAGCCAGCCAGCCTGTCACGAACAGCACGATTGACCCGGCTAGCACCAGCAGGGTGGTCAGGGCACCGGGTTGGAGCAGGGCGGCAAGAAAGTCAGCCATGGAAAATCAAGCCGATTTTAACTCTACATCAGTAAACCTATTAACATTTAGGCCTACCAGGGTTCGGTTCTTTCTTTCGCGCTGATGTCTCGCTCGCGCAGGGGTTTTGCGGCTTGGCGTTGGCTGGCTATGAGGGAGCTGTTCCTACAGTGGGTGGATAAACTGTTGGGGGATCTATGTCGCATCGGTTCAGTTTCTCTGGTCTGCCGCTGGCTGTTAGGTTGGGTTTGTGTTTGGGTCTTGTTAGCGCCTGCCAGGCGCCCGATGTGAGGGCTCTCCACAAGATGGCTTGCCAACAGGCCGCCGTCTCGCTTGATCTCCAATCGATCGGCCAGATGGATGCCCTGCGCAAGGCCCTTGGCGTGGCACCGAATGTTGACCCAATTGCTACCTGCAAGGAGTTGGGGGTAGATATGTCCGCCCAACAGAAGTCATCCCAGCCTGGTGAGTTGGACTCAAACTGAACCAAGGAGCTGGGATGGGCTTGCATAGGCACGGTGGGCACATAAAATGTTTATCTTGAGGCAGAAAAGATTGCGCGCCAATGGTATTGACTGGCCAGCGACGATGCGCCCTCGGTAAAACTTTTTGCTCCTAGCCTATGGATACCCTATTGCAGCAGATTCACTCCCTGTTGCTCACGCTGGCGGGCAAGGCATTGGGCAACGGATACGCCATGGTGGCGGCGCGGCTCCAACCCTTCACGGAGTTGTTGATGCAATTGGCGGGGATTGGCTTGCTGGCCGGCCTTTGCTGGTTTGGCTTCCGGCACTGGAGCAGACACCACAGCTCCTGAGCCGAAAATATGCTCATGCCATGGTTTCTCGAATCCTTCGACTCGCCCCACTGATAGCTGATCAGCTAACTGATTAGCTATCTGTTCAGCTCTCTGTAACTAGTTCCCCGGCAGGTCTGCCAGGGCCTCGCTGGCGCCCATCACCACCAGCAGTTCGCCCGCCTCGAGCACATGGGAGGCAGGGGGATTCACGGTGAGGTGGTTGTCGGGACCGGCGGCCAGCACGCTCACGTTGTAGTTCTTGCGCAGGTTGATGTCGCGCAGGGATTGACCGATGAAGGCCGCCGGCACCCTGATCTCCTCAATGCTGTTGCGGTCATCGAGCCTCAGCCGCTCCAGCAAATTGGGTCGCACAAGTTCCATCCCCAACCGCTGACCCTCCATCTTTGAGGGGAACACCACCCGATCGGCCCCCACCCGCTGCAGCATCTTCATGTGCAGATCACTGGTGGCGCGGGCAATCACCTGCTTTACCTGAGTGCCGGCGCCGTCCTTGACGATCAGGGTGGCCGTGACGCTGACTTCGATCGGTTCGCTCATGGCCACCACCACGGTGTTCATGTCGAGCACGCCAGCGGCACGCAGGGCTTCCTCGTCGGTGCAATCCACCACTCGGGCCTCAATGGCCGGGTCGATTTGGCGCAGCTCATCGATGGCCCGCTGGCTGGCATCGATGGCCAGCACCTCTGCTCCGGCCTTGGCCAGTTCGCTGCAGACCGCCGAGCCGAAGCGTCCTACGCCGATCACGGCGAATCCGCCCCTCGAGGCCCCTTCGGAGGGGTTCCACTGCCACCAACTGGTCATCGGTTCATGCCTCAGATGTAGAGCTCTTCGCGGGGATAGCCCACGCGCGGTTGGGGCCGGCTGCCATAGATGGCGGAAAGCAGCAGCAGGATTCCCAGTCTGCCGACAAACATGCCCACCATCAGCACCAGCTGGCCCCAGCGGTTCAGCTGGGCTGTCACCCCCAGATCCAGGCCCACGGTGCCGAAGGCCGACATGCAGGTGAACAGCTTCTCCAGGAAGTTGAAGCTGGTGCGGGTCGGTTCTCCCATGCTGGTTGGACCGAGCCCCAGCAGCAGGGCCATCAGGATCACGAAGATCGCCGAGGCCACGGTTACCCCCACGGCGCGCAGCACCACGGTGTCGGGAATCTGGCGCCTGTGGATCACTACCTCCTCTCGCCCCTGCAGGGTGGAGCGGGTGGCCCCCATCAGGGTGGCGAAGGTGGTGGTCTTGATGCCACCGCCGGTGCCGCCCGGGCTGGCGCCGATGAACATCAGCACGATCAAGAGCAGCAGGCCGGCATCGGAGAAGGTCTGCACCGAAAGGGGCACGGTGTTGAAGCCGGCGGTGCGGGCGGTGATCGACTGGAACAGGGTCACCTGGATGCGCTGCCACCAGTGAAGGTTTTCGATCACCCCGCCGGCGGCGAAGTGTTCCGTGAACAGCAGCCCTATGGCGCCGAAGCCGATTAGCAGCACGGTGCTGCGCAGCACTAGCCGGGTGTGGAGGCTGAGCCTGCGCAGCTTCTGCAGTTGATTTCGGTTGCTCCACAGGTCGTTGATTACCCGCCAGCCGATCCCGCCCACCACGATCAGCGCGGCAATGACGCCGTTCACCACAGGATTGTCGCGGTAGCCCACCAGGTTGTCGCTCCAGAGGCCGAAGCCGGCGTTGTTGTAAGCGCTGATGCAGTGGAACAGGGCCGCCCAGAACCTTTGCAGGGGATTGCTGATGTCGGCGAAACCAAAGACGTACAGCACCACCGTGCCGAGGCCCATCACACAAAAGCCCGTAATCAGGATGCTGTTGAAGGTGGGGCCAATGCCGCCAACGCCGAATTCGTCCAGGGCGCGGCCCTTGTCCAGCCGGTGGCGCAGGCCCGAGTGGCCCTGCACGAAACCCTGCAAAAAGGTGGTGATCGCCATCAGCCCCAGGCCGCCGGTGATTATTAGGGCGGCAAGGGTGACCTGGCCGAAGGCGGTCAGGTCGCGGCTCACGTCAATGATCGATAAGCCGGTCACCGTGATGGCGGAGGTTACGGTGAACAGGGCCTGCCAAAGCCCCACGTCATCGCTGGAGCAGAGCGGGCTGGCGAGCACCACGGTGCCGATCACGATCACTAGGGCGCCGGTGAGGACCGTGAACTGGGGCACGGTGAGTTGCTGCCGCCATCTCAGCAGGTTGTTCCAGGGGGAGAGGGCCGGCTGGGGGGGCACGGAACTACTCGGGATTGGAACCTTCTCTGGGGCGAGCAGCCGCATGGGATCAGTTAGCCACGTTTAGCCTAATCACCCTGGAAGCCAGGTTTTTCCCTTGAGCCAGCCTTGAGCCAGCCCTTTGTTGAAGGCCTCCCCAACATGATTGGCGCCGCAGTGGAGGCCAATCCATGGCTGGGCTACGGCGCCATTGCCCTGGTGATGCTGCTGGAAAACCTCATTCCGCCGATTCCCTCGGAGGTGGTGATGCCCTACGGGGGCTATCTGGTGCACCAGGGGCGCCTCGAGCTGGTGCCCACCGTGCTGGCCGGGTTGCTGGGCACGGTGCTGGGGGCTTGGTTTTGGTATGGCATCGGGCGGCTGATCAACGAGGGGCGGATCACCCAGTGGCTGGAGCGCCGGGGTAAGTGGCTGGGACTCAATGCCGATGACCTGGCCCGCAGCCGCCGCTGGTTCAACCGCCATGGCTGGGCGCTGGTGTTCTGGGGCCGGCTGGTTCCCGGCGTGCGCACCCTGATTTCAGTGCCTGCGGGGATTGAATTGATGCCCCAAGGACCCTTTCTGCTCTGGACCACCGCCGGCAGCCTGATCTGGACCCTGTTACTCACCCTGGTGGGGCAGGCCCTGGGCAAGGGCTATGACCAGGTGGGCGGCTGGCTGGCCCCCTGGGGCCGGGTGATCGGCTCGGGTCTGCTGGTTGCCCTGGCGGCCGGAGTGCTGGTGTTGCTGGTCAGGGGCGTGCAGCTGCGGCGCGGGAACCAGTGATGCCAGTTTTCTCCAGGGGCTTGGCCCCAGTCCTGCTGCTGGGCTTGCTGACGGCCCTGTTGGCATCCTGCGCCAAGGACAAGGCCGACGACTCCGGTGCTGTTGTCAGTGCTCGCATGGCCCAGATCCGCTCCCGCGGCCGGCTCATCTGCGGCATCAATGGCCAGCTGCCCGGCTTCAGTGCGCTGCAGGCCAACGGGGTTTACACCGGCCTTGATGTTGACATCTGCAAAGCCGTAGCGGCGTCTGTGCTGGGGGATGGGGCAAAACTGGAGTTGCGCCCGCTGAGTAGCAACGAACGCTTTGCGGCCCTCGCCAGCGGCGAGGTGGATCTGTTGTCGCGCAACACCACCGTGGCGCTTACCCGGGACGCTCCCGGAGGTAACGCGCTCAGCTTTGCTCCGATCGTCTATTACGACGCCGGTGGGGTGATGGTTCCAGCCAGTGGAGGGGTGCGATCTCTGCCAGATCTGGCGGGCCGGCCGATCTGCGTTGTGGGGGGATCCACCAACGAGTCGGTGATGAGCGATCGCATGCGGCAACTGGGGCTCGCCTTTCAACCGCTGCGCTTTCAGGATGCGGATCAGGCCTTCTACGCCTATCAGAGAGGCCGCTGCAGCGCAATTACGAGCGACCGCACCGGCCTGGCGGCCCGCCGCAGCCTGTTTGCCGATCCCAGGGCCCATGGGCTGCTGCCGGAGCTGCTGAGCAAGGAACCGTTGGCTCCGGTCACTGCTCAGGTTGACCCTGCCTGGAGTGACGCCGTGCGCTGGATCGTCTTTGCCCTGATTCGTTCCGAGGAGCTGGGCCTCAGCCAGGCCAATGTGCCCATTCGCATTCGGGAGAGCCGCGCCCGGACTGGATCTGCTGAGCTGCGCCGCCTGCTGGGTGTGGAGGGGGAACTGGGGCGCCAGCTGGGCCTGCCGGCCGATTTCGCCGCCCGGGCGGTGGCGGCCGTGGGCAATTACGGCGAACTGCTGGAGCGCAACGTAGGCCCCCGTTCAAGCCTGGGGCTTGAGCGGGGGCTGAATCGGCTCTCGGTTCAGGGGGGATTGATCCAGTCGCCGCCCTTTCGCTGAGAGGTTGGTTTGCCAAGCCAAATCAGTTCTGATTGGGGGTTGCAGCTCAGGGGTTGGAGCTCAGGGGCCCAGCACCGCCTCCTGCAGCTCAACGTCCACCGCCAGGCCCGGATCCTCCGCATGGCGTGCCACCACCAGCCTGTGAACGCCAGCTTCGAGCACGAAGGCATCGCGCTCCGGATCGAAACAGGCAAGCTGGCGCATTGGAATGGTCAATGTCAGCCGCCGCTGCCCTTGGGCAGGGAGCCTGAGTCGCTTAAAGGCTGCCAAGGTGCGCCGTGGCCGCTCCAGCAACTCACCCGGCGGCTCCAGATACACCTGCACCACTTCGGCTGCTTCCATCGAGCCGCCGTTGCCAACGCACAAGGTCAGCTCCACCGAGCCCTCTGCTGCCATCGAGTCAGGCTTGATAGTGGCTGCGATCTCCGTCAAGGAGAAGCTGCAGTAGGAGAGCCCGAACCCGAACGGATAGGCCGCCGCCTCCCTTCCCTCTCCTAGGTGCCGCTGCAACCGCCGGTAGCCATGCCAGAGGTCGTAGCGGGCCTGGGTGGCACGGGGCTCAAATGGGGGCAGCTGGTTCTCATGGATTGGGATGGTGAAGGGCAGCCGCCCTGAGGGCGACACAGACCCCAGCAGCACCTCCGCCAGGGCATGGCCCCCCTGCTCGCCTGGGTACCAGAGCAGCAGCAGGCCCGGTATTAACCGATCCCAGTCGCTGCAGCGGATGGCACCGCCGCCCATCAGCACCACCACCGTGCGCGGGTTGGCTGCAGCCACGCTCCGGATCAATGCCACCTGGGCCGGCGGCAGGCCCAGATCGGTGCGATCTCCGGCGGCGAAGTCGCCTCCCTGGCGAGCTGAGGCATGGCTTGTGAGCCAGGCGATCAGTTTGGTGACCCGCCGCCATTGGGGCCTGGTGGCCGGCCAGAGCCGACTGCGCAGCAGCCAGTTTGGTGGGGGGATCTGCTCCAGGATCGGGGCGATATCGCCGGGGTGGATGTGTTCCCCCTCCTGGCGCCAATCAAGCCCCACCACCACCACGGTCCCATCGCAGGTAGCCGCCAGCCCAGCCGCCGCTTCGGGATTGGAACCATCGCTGTAGTGGATGGGCAGATTCGGCCTCGCCTGCCGCAGGCCCTGCAGTGGCGTGACCGCCGCTCCCGCCGGCGGACGGGTGTCCGAGGAGCCGCGGTCGCCGAGGTTCAGCCGATCCGCCAGCTCCCCGATCACCGCCAGGGAGCCCAGATTCAGCAGCGGCAATACCGGCTGGCCGTCGAGAAGCGGCTCGTTGCGCAGCAGCACGATTCCCTGGCGCGCCGCCTCGCGGGCCAGGGCCAGATGCTCCGGGCAGCGGCGCACCGATGGCGGTTCATCGCCGGAGGGGATGCGCAGCTGCAGCCGTAGTTGGCGCAGCACGGCGTCATCGATCCTCTCCATCGCCAATTGGCCCTCGGCCAGGGCATCCGGCAGGGAGCCCAGAAAGATCATCCCGAACGGCATCTCCAGGTCTAGGCCGGCCTGCAGGGCGGCGATTCCGTTGCGTACCCCGAAGATGAAGTCGCTCACCACCAGGCCCTGGAAGCCCCAGCGGCCCTTGAGAATCCGCGAGAGCAGCTCCCCGTTTTCGCCGCACCACTGGCCGTTTACCCGGTTGTAGGCGCTCATCACCGTGCCGGCGCCAGCCTCGATGCAGGCCCGGAACTGGGGCAGATATAGCTCCTGCAGAACCCGCGGGCTGGCCTGCACATCCACCAGGAAGCGGGAGCTGTCGATCGAATTGCAGGCGAAATGCTTGACGCAGGCGATTGCATGGCGCCCGATGCCCCGGGTCATCGCCGCCCCCAGCGCGCCTACGTGCAGGGGGTCCTCGCCATAGGTCTCCTGAGCCCTACCCCAGCCCGGATGGCGCAGCAGATTTACGCACACTGCCGCCAGCCAGTTGGCCCCGAAGCTGCGAGCCTCCCGTGCGATCGCAGCGCCGATGCGCTCCTCCAGCTCAGGATTCCAGCTGGCGCCTCGGGCCATGGGCACCGGAAAAGTGGTGGCGCCGCCCTCCAGCACCACGCCGCGCGGCCCATCCACGAAGTGGAGGCCGCCCAGGCCCAGCCGCGGCAGCTGACCCGCCGGCCAGGGATGGCGGTGGGAGGCATCCCGCAGGGCGATGTCGACCATGCCCGACCAAAACGGCGTGTCGCCATCCAGCAGGTTGAGCTTCTCGCTGGTGCTCAGCTGGGCCAGCAGCGCCTGGGCGCGGGCCTCTGGATCAGCGGCTGGCAGGCTTGGGCTCATCACGATCTGGTCACCCCATTGGCACGGGCTTGGCATTGGGTGGGGCCATTCATTCTTAGGCCCTCTCGTGAATCCTGGTTGATAGCTATATGAGTATTCCTAAGAGATTGGTATTCCTTGGTGATTGTTATCCCTAGGGTGTCCAGTTGGGCCCTGTTGCGCCTGTGCCAGCAGGTGCTATGAGTCGGCTCTGACCTTCTGGCCCGCAGCCGTCGCTGGTTTAACCGCCATGGGGCTGCAGTGGTTTTCGGGATCGAGATGAAGGGCCAGGGCTATGCGCAAGTGGAGAGATGGTTGGAACCCTGGGCCCAGGGAATCAAACTTCTCCTGCTGGTTGCTGTGGCAGCGGGGGCCGTGTTTGTGGTGCGTCAAGGTAGTGCGCCAGCTGCGTCGGGACCGCTGAACACCCTTCAGTGTCCTAGTGAGGGGCTTCCCGTTCAGGTTGATCCTGCATGGGAAACCTGTCTTGGGCTACAAGGTCGGACAGCACCGCGAGGCTTAGGCCTGCGCCACTGACCAGTACCACTAGCAACACGGTGATCAGACGGTGCCAGGGGGATACCGGTTTGCCCAGGGAGGGGTTTTGGGGATGGCCGCAATCGCTGCAGATGAGCATCGTTCTAGAAGGACCCGCCTTGGTGAGAAGGCGGCAGCCGCAGTGGGGGCAACCCATGGGAAAGCACGCTTTGGGCCAACGTTTTTTCACCTTATGGGTTTGAAAGCCTACGTTCTGCTCACGGCCAACATTCCGTAGGGGGTACCCATCCCTTCCTTTGGCCCCCTTCAGATGCAGAACTGGCAGCAACACCACGGTGGTGTCGTTAACGCTGCACTGGGTGGTGGTGCTCGAGACCCCCCTCAGCAGGGCTGGCCGGGTGCCCTCCCTGGAGGTCGCGCTGGCTTTGATCCTGCTGATGGGTGTGGCATTTGGCCTGCCGGGCAGCTTGCGCGGCGATGTGCTGTTTGCCGGTCTGATCGGCCTGGTGCTGCAGATCCTCACCACCTCCCTTGCGGAATTCTTCGCTGGCGGAGAAGCGAAGGTGGGTCGTATGGCTGCCCAGAGCGGCTTTGCCAGCCTGATCTACCTCGAGTTGCTGGACGCCTCCTTCAGCCTCGATGGAACGATCGGGGCCTTTGCGATCACCACCAATCTGGCCCTAATCCTCACGGGCCTGGGCCTGGGAGCTTTCTTCATCCGCTCCCTCACTGTGATGTTATGCCGAGAAAAGGTCCTCGATCAGTTGATCTATCTGGAACATGGTGCCCACTACGCCATCGGAGCACTGGGCCTGTTGATGCTGGTCGGAATTCACCTCCATCAGAATCACCTCGACGTACCGGAATGGTGTGCCGGGTTAATCGGCATCGGCCTGCTAGCCATTGCCTTCTGGGACTCCATGCGCCACAGGAAAATAACCTGAGGACGGTTGCTCAGGCG
>NZ_JAGQCQ010000279.1:0-5133 GCF_024346275.1 Cyanobium sp. BA20m-p-22 | reverse complement strand
TAGAGGCCCTGGCTGTCGTAGAGGAACGCCAGGTTGTTGAGGCTGGCGGCGGTATCGGGGTGCTCTGGCCCCAGCTTTACCTCCTTCCACGCCAGGCTTCGCTCGGCAATGGCAGTCGCCTCTGCGTAGTTACCTGCTTCATAAAGCCGTTCAACTTCCGCATCGAGCTGCTTCACTTTCTCGGCATCAAGCCCCGCTTCTTCCTGGGTCGTTGCCTGAGCGACCCTCAGGCCTTCAGCACCCCAGGCCGGCACCACCAGCCCCCCGAGCCCGATTAACAAGGCTGCCACTGCAGCAGGAAGCAGCCCTGCGACTCTGTTCACCGGTTTAGGCGTGCCGTTTCGCAGCTGGCCTGCTGCTCCCGTTGCAAGGCCGCCAGGTCGCTGTTGTTTGATGTGACCGGTGCCCAGAGCAGGGCCTGGGCCAGCGGCCCATCGCCAACCATTGCCGCCTGATCCAACTCCTGCAGCTGCCGTTCCCCATTGCCGACGCTGACCCGTAGAGCGGCGGCGTAGCGCTGCTGGTCTCCTACAGAAGCGGCCTGCAGGCTGACCACCGCCCAGTCGCCCCCGGCAGCCCCCCTGGGGCGCATTGCCAGCTCCAGCCGCTCACCCGGCTTCAACGGCGCCAGCGGCCAGGCCAGCCGGCCGCTTATGGCCTTCTTTGAGCTGGCCAGTTTTGACCACAACACCGCCTCACCGCGGCGCAGTTCGATCTCATTGAGCGGGCTGCCCAGCACCAGCGCTGGTTGCGGGTCCACCACGCGCACTGTTGGCCCATCGCGGCCCGGCTCGATGGGCCCGGGCGAAAGCAGACAAACCGCTTGGGCAGTGTTGGAACGGGTGCCGCCCACCGAGACCGATCTGGGTTGAACACCCAGAAACTGGCGAATCCGGGTCATGAGTCCCGCTGGAGGCGCCGAACTCGGGTTAGCCCACACTGGCGCCATCGCCTGGCTGCAGCTCAGCAGGGCCATGATCAGTGCGGCCTGGATTGCCGGGCGTTTCATGGCCTCAGCCTGCTGAATTTTCTTACGGCCATCATCCCCGCCCCCGCAGCCAGAGGTAGCGCCAGCGGCAGTAATCGTTGCAGGCTCACCAGCAGCTGCAGCGCCAGCAGGCTGTAGACAACCGCAGCCGCTGCTGCCGCCAGCACCAGCCAACGGCGCCGCAACCTCAAGCCCCCGGCCCACCAGCCCAGCAGCCCCAGAACCGCCGCACTCACGCTGTGGCCGAAAGGAAGCAGCGGCTCCAGCCAGTGGCCATTTCTGATCGATTGGGCCAGCACGGCCTGCACGGCACCCCCCGGCAGCGCCCCGCTCTGCAGGGTGGAGAACTGGGCTGTGCCCTGTTCGCCGTAGGCCCATACCGCCCGCGGCGCCGAGTGCTGATCGGCGGATTGGTTCAGCTGGCGCCCCTCGTATCCGTCGCTGGCCACGATCAGGCTGACGCCCTTGAATTGCTGCAAGGCCTGACGGTCTTGGATCAGCTGCAGCCGTTTAGACGCCAACCAGTTCACACTCCAATCGATCACTGCCTCAGTGGGCAACCCTCCGCGCGGAGCATCGGCAGCCATCGCCCAGGCAAAACTGCCTTCGCGGATCGGCTCGATCAGCTGCAGCGGGGGCAGGTCTTCAGTACGCATGCCCAGGGTTATAGATACCGGTCTTGCTCCTGCAGTGGCAAGGGAACCCGCCAGCCGCTGATCGAGGGCCTTGAGGCAATTGGGCACAGCCACCGCATTGGGTGGACAGAGTCCGGCGACAATCTGTCGGCTTGCTGGCTGCTGCTTGATCACGGCGGCCAAGGAACGATGGCCAGCCGGATTGGCACCGGGGCCATCGAGGATGAAGTCGAGCCCCACCAGCTGGGCGGAGTTGTTTGGCAGGGCTTGCAACACCTTCGCCAGCACCGCCTGATTCACACTGCCGTCGGTGGGCTCCACCCCAAGCTGCCCATACAGCGGAGAACTGAGTAAAACCAAACCAAGGGGCTCAGGGGTGGGGCCGAGCTGATCGGTGAGCTGGCGCCAGCGCGCCTGCCAGAACAGACGCTGATCCAGCAACCACTGGTTAGGCGGCAACCATGGATTCAGGTCGAAGGCCACTGCCGCTAGCGCCGCCACCCCCACCAGGCCTTGCAGGACCCGCTGACGCCAGGCACTTCCCCTGGCTCGCGCCGTCTTCGCGGCGGGAGCGGCGCTGTGCTGGCCGCTTTCCACCAGATCCCGGATGCGGGCTTCGATCCGATCCAGCAGGCCGGGTAGTGGCAGGCCTTGCCCCTCCAGCCATTGAATCCCCCCCAGGTGATAGTCCTGGGTGCCATGGGGCATGGCCGCGGTGAGCCGCACGGGCAGCAACAGGCTGCGCGCCTGGCTGGCGGCCAGGCGGATTTCCTTGCTCACCTCGGCGGAAGCCATCGCCGCGTCCGACCACAACAACAGGAACACCTGCTTTTGAGCGATGGCGGCATGAATCGCCGCCGCCCAGTCCATCCCGGGGGGAATGTTCTCTGGTGCCTTCCAGACCTCAATGCCGCGACCCAGGAGGCCCTGATAGATCTCCTGCGCGAGCTCGCGATCCTGGCTCGAAAAGCTGAGAAAGGCACTGGGAGGCATAGGCAAGGGGGAGGAGTGGTAGTCGGCGTTGCTGAGCGACCCAGGCCTCACTCGCGATAGCGGAATGCGAAGACTCCGCCATTGACGTTGACACGGATATCTCCCTCATCGTCTTTCAGCCACTCCCCTTCGTAACGCTGACCGTTGATCAGCACCTCCGCAGTCTTGTCTTCCCAGAGAACGACGGTGCGCTCCAGCCCGTTCGGCTCCACCACATCAAACACCTTGTGGCCATTGGCGTTCACCCGCGAGCTGACCTTGCAGCGGAATCCGTCCAGCCGCTCGGCATCGCTCTGCATCTGAAACCAGCAGGTGGCGGAGGCACTGGTGGCGCTACCAGGATTGCTGGGGTTGATCTCTGTTCGTTTGGCTGGCCCGGACTCAGGAGAGCCGCGATCTGCCTTGGCTTGGAGCAGAAATTCGCGAATCACCGAAGCAGCCACGGCGAAGTTAAGGCCTTCACTGTCGGTGAGCTGGAACGTCACGATGCCCACCACACATCCGGTGCGATCGAGAACCGGCCCGCCGGAATTGCCCGGATTGATCGGCGCATCGATCTGCAAGATGTCGCCTCCCTCCCGCAGACTGCTCACCACGCCACGGGTCAGGCTGAACTCCAGACCTTTCGGGGCGCCGATCGCCACCACATCAGCACCGACATTCGGTTGGCTTTTCTTGAGGTTGAGCGGCTTGCCGCGAATGCCCCGCACCTGCAGCAGCGCCAGATCGGTCTGGGGTGTCGAGCCACCCGCCGTGCGCATCACCGCCGCTTCCTCTTGCGCTCCATCGGCCCACCGCACAGTCACGCTATCCGCACCTTCCACCACATGGGCATTGGACACCAGCAGGGTGTTGCCGTCCTGATGTTGCACGATGAATCCGCTGCCCTGTCCATCACTGGAGCTGATCACCACGGTGGAAGGTTTAGCCTGGCTGAATAGGGCCTCTGGGCTGAAATTCTGGTTAGTGCACGCTGGGGCTTCCGCCACTGGAATTCGTGGTGTCTGGCCGATCTCAGGCTGGCAGGCCAGCAGTGGTGACACCACCGCAAGAGCCAGGCCCAGAGAGCAGAGATTGCGCCGCGATCCCATACGGTCGGGGACGATTTGTCCCACCCTAGCGCTAACTCAGTTTCGATGATCAGAGATAGCCAATACTGACAAATCAGGCCCTAGAGCCACGGGCGCTTGCCGACCAGGTTGATGGGTTCAAAATCCATGGTGCTACTGGTGAAATAGGTGATGGCTTCTGCCAAGGAATATACAGCTAGAGATAGAGCCAGCAAGATAGAAGTTGTTGAATTCCAAAAAAACCAAGCAAGATCAACAATGATCCAGCAGTCAACATGGGTGAACAAACAGGTCCGTTCGTAGCGGCAAGCCGATGGAGCTGTCGTAGCAATGCATGCAGCAACTGCCCATGGCCTTCAGGAGCTTGAAGTGGATACCAAGGCGCAGCCCCTGGCAACGAGCTCAGAGCGAGCAAGGTTTTCAGAGGTATCAGATGGGGAACGTCTCGCAGCCGCCAGGGCCAACGATGCAAAAGCTCGATAGTCAGAACGACTTGAAGAACCCTCTGATGCATCTCTACAGAAATGCCAGCTCCAGGAGGAGCCGGCAAGGAGATGGTTCAGCGGATTTAGCAGGCTCTGCAGACGCTGGAGTGCGGAGGTTTTGAGTGTTGCCTCTCTCATCAGCTTTGCTTGAACCCAGATGCCATAGTCGCTGAGAAAGCGGAGATCACGAAGAACGGCAAAGCCGATGACTGCTATGAACAAAGCCAGATTTACATGGTTACTGACAACCCCAAGCGTTACGCCGATGCGATTGATTGGCAATGTTTGATCAGGCGGCCCAAGAGAAGCAAGAAAAGCCGATAGATTATTTATAAGATGAAGGCCAATTGATATCAGGATTGCAGGCATGATCAGAGCTGCCAGTTTTTTGTCTTTTGATTTGAATGGGATCCAGCAAGCAAAGCCAAGCCAGATCGAGAAAAAGGCATGACCACCGGCGCTGGCGAGGGTGCGGTTGTTGAATTCATCAATCCATGAAGCCAACTTGTCCTGTTCCGCCGAGAGCGCAGACCATTGGTAAAGGATATTTTCAACGAACTCAAACCCAATGCCAACTGCACAGGCATAAACTAAGAAATCGGTGAGCGAATCAAATTTTGAACGAAACACAAAAACAAGAATTAATAGACCGAATCCCTTGACAAGTTCTTCAGAAATTGGCGCTATCAGAATCAGATTCCAGGCTTCAGATAACTCAACAGCCATTCCCCCAGCCTGAAGGCTGGTGCTTAGGCTGTTCTGAATAAAAATGGCCGGGATGGTTGCGACTGCACCCGCCAAAAGAGCCAGGCCAATCATGCGCTTTGGCTCTCGCTCTACCACATCTAGAAAGCGGATGATGTAGATCACGCACAGGGATGCCGCCAAAACGGCCAGTGGTGTCAACAGAACCAAAAGCTCAATCATCGTGTCTCGTAAAAAAAGCAACTGTAATCAGAGAT
>NZ_JAGQCQ010000278.1:0-5179 GCF_024346275.1 Cyanobium sp. BA20m-p-22 | reverse complement strand
TATTCGGTACATCTGCGGTGCTCAGCAGTTGTAGCAATCGTCGATTGCCCTGATCAAGGCCAGTTTATCGGGTTTTTATCGCTGAAACAAGCTGCGCTGCAGTCGATCTGGCTTTTTCAGGAGTCCCTAGTTAGTGCTGGTGGCGGCATCTTCCGTTAGGCATGGCTGCTCGCGGCGAGAATTAGGTAGGCGGGCGCCTACGTAGTTGACACGGGCACTTTCAATCATAATTTTTCGAGTCTTTACAATTATCGATATACTGAACCTGAGCTTATTGGATGTTTTCCTAGGCAACCTTTGCCTTGATTACCCAGACACTGGTCGGGTCAGCTGGCGCCGTCTATTCCCCACGTCCAGAACATCTTGATAAGGGGTTGAAGAGGATGGTATGTCGTTCTGTCATTCCGAAAACACATGTGCACCCCGTTGGCACAACTTGATCTTAACGATTGACTTGTCAATTCTTTCGTCAGCTAGCATATGTTGCTTGTTCTGAAAAGGCCAATCCCCGTTAGCGAGGATGGCCGGGGGGGCGCAGAAAGGCATTTATTAATGGTCTTATAATTGAAATCAAAGTCCGGATGCAATAAATGTGTTTCTTAGCTTCTCCGGACACACAATAGTGTCTAGACGGTTTCCAGGCGCCAATTGGGTGTTATCAGGATAATCCACTATTGGCCCCTCTCCCAGGAGAAAAGAATATTCAACCTTTGCACCTGTGGCAGTTGCCCAGTAATATATTTCTGGATGCTGGGGATTATAGATTTCGATCAATCTAGCCCCAGGCTTGCAAAAGCAGATGTTGGCTAAGTTAGCACCATGCATGCCACATACAGCCTCAGCACCCTCAAAAAGCCTAACCCCTTCGATAAAGCTTAATTTTTCAGGAAATATTATTTCAAAACCAAATTCACTAAGAATTGGATAGAGTTCAGCCTCGTTTACTATTCTCCTCCACTTTGCGTTAGCGCGACTTGTGTAAATACGGCCTCTAGGCTCCGAGACAGGATTTCCATAGGTCCTTCTCAAAAAATCAGATATCCACTCCGGGGGATTTCCGGCTTCTGGAATTGACGGTACTACTAAATTTGCTGATTGTATGTGCAGTCCCGAGAAGGTCTCTACAAACTGATTGCTTTCAAAGCCTACAGCCAACAAGCTTTCAATGGCAAAGTTATTACGTGTTGAGTTTATTAGTACTTTTTCAAATTCTTGAGGCTTCCAACCGCCTTTATTGGCCAGTTCGAGTCTGGGCAACATCTGATGGAGCCAGTGGCCATAATTCGACCCAGGAGCACCTGCTAAAACTAGAACAGGCCCTGAAAATCTAACTAACTCTGGAAGCCTAGAAGCGAAGAAGATGTCATAAATATAAGGTTTGTAAGTCATGGATAGATCTCCTAGAATTGTATCGTCACCTGTAACGATAAAGGGCTCTGTCCCCGCGGCTCTCCCGTTAGGAATCAAGGCCAAGGATTGCTTTTGCAATATAATCTTAGCCCTTTTTTTAAGATTTTTAGGCAATTCTTGAGTAACGCATACTGCTTTTGTGGCTACGAATGTAATAGACGGGAAAATGTCTAGTTGCCTGGCTTTCGCATTGCACCTATTTATTGTAAGCCACTCATCAAATGTTTTTGAATATCGCCGAGGCGGGCCAAATCTAAGCGATGTTCCAGGGATATTGGGCAATAAAAAAACTGCGAAAGGCCGAATACTAAATCGTGCAACCCGTTTTAGGAATGAGCCTATTTGTACCTTCATGGCTGTTTTGATTAAAATCCCTCTCACAATTCTTAAAAAACAATGGTAAATAATTTTACGAAAACGCCGAATCCTGTTGGTATTATTGTACCGGCAATGGATCTTGTGCGAATCATAGCTAATGGATTCATCATCCCCCGGCAACGTGATGTGGACTTCAAGCACCCAAAGAGTCCTCATGAGAGTTTCCGTACCGGACAGGCGTTGCCAGGAGAGGCCCTGTAAATTGCTGGCGCCACAGCCCCGATTAGAACATCCGCAAGCATTCACTGCTTAGCAGCTCCTCATCCAGGACCAGAGGGTTTTGATGCCTGCAGGGACCCTAGAGGTGTCGGTCTCCACCAACCCCGCTGGCAGTAGCTCTACGGTGACATGCAAGCAATCGAGGCCAAGCGTCTCAAGGGACTCGAGCAGGAGAACACCCGCTTTAAGCGATTGCTTGCCGATTCTGAGCTCGACAAAGTCATGCTCAAGGAACTTGCCGAGGCAAACTTCTACTTGATTATCCATAAACCTCCGCGACCCTGAGATCCCGTTCTGTGAGCGGCATGCAGCATGCAGACCGCATTGGCGATACGCACGGTCATCCCAGCCATCGAGAATCGACGGTTGAAGCGGAAGCAGTAGCCGCCCAGGTAGCGCCTGGCGTACTTGTCAAAGTTGAAGGCGTGGAAGGTACCGCTGAAGCTGGTCTTGAGGTTGCCCAGCAGGGTATTGATCCACCGGAACTGCGGCAGGTCGTTGGGGTGCTTGCCGCCGGTGACGACTGCCTTGTGGTGGTAGTTGGCCGTGGTGACGGCGCGGGCACAGGCCAGTTCATCGGAGAGAACATGGCTGCCAGGCGCGAGGTGGCGTATAGCCCAGTCAGAGATCGCTTCTGAGCTGAAGCCGCTCACGGCTGTGATCCTGGCGTGAATCGGATGGCCAGCTTCGTTCAAGGAGACGGCGGCGACGATCGGAATCTTGTTCTCTGATCCCCGACCCACCTTGCCGCCTGGGCGTTCTCCGCCACGGTAGGCATCATCCATCCGGATCTTTCCCCGCAGCAGGTAAGCCTCCTCCCGCTCAGTCATTGCGCGCAGGATCTTGTTGTCCAGCAGCCAGGCGGTGTCGTAGTTGACGCCAAGGTGGCGGCTGAGCTCCAGCGAGGAGATCCCAGTTTTGGCCTGGCCGATCAGATAAAAGGCCAGGCACCAGGTTCTCGGCGGCAGCTTGGTGGCCTGCATGATTTTGCCGGCCGTGAGGGTGTCCTGATGGCCTCAGGAGCGGCACTGATAGCGCTTGAGCCTCCGGCCATAGACCAGCGCATGCTCGTGGACCTAGTAACGCGGACACCGCAGGGCCTAAAAGTTTAATCAAGGGACCTTTCCCGTCATCGTCACGCCTCCCAAGGCCAGCATCCCTTGGATGTCGTAGGCCAGTTCACGAAACCCTTGGCGGATTGAGCGGTACCCACCGCGCCTGAGCAGGTTCATCACCACCGTCCGCAGGAACGCAAACACCGGGACACCATTCCGATTGGCGTAGCGATGGGCATCCTCCCCGAGTTGGACATCGCGGGCCCAGTGCCACTCGTTTTCAATGCTCAAGCGCTCCCGGATCAGCCGCAGCAATGCTTCTGGCGCTGTTCTAAGGCTGGTGATGAACAGGTGCTGCCTGAGCTCCCGTTTGCCTCTGCGCGTGGTCGTGTCGGCGTTCACCTCCACGATCCAGGCGCTGCCTAGCCAGTTCTTCTTGATGTGATCGGGAGCTTCTTTCGCGCTCAGCGTCCAGATTGTGTCACGGCCGTGCCGTTTCTCGTGATCTGTTGCCACAAAGGGGATGTGACGCTTTCCCTCAAACTGGCAGGCCACCTGACGGCGCAGGGTACGGTGATTGACCTTAATCGTAAGGCACACGTAGGCCCCCTGGGCGTAGACGCAGTCTTCTCCGCAGGAGTAGCACCATCGAAAAACGACTGCGTCGTATGCAGCGCATCCGCCTTGATTACTACCCCCTCAAGCCCTAGACCGCTCAGCAGCTCCTACTGCTTCGCAGCCTGCGGCTAGAGAGCAGCTCGCTCGATGGACTCGTGGGTGTCGTAAGCTTTCTTCGCCAAGGCAACTCCCAAGGCGCGGGCATAGACCGTGACCTGGGCAACGAACCGATGGTTGCCGTCCTCGTTCTCAATGGCTGAACCGCTCAACGGCTTGCCGTCTCACACCAATTGGTCGAGACCTTCTGTGCCACCAGGGATCTGGTTAATCATCTAAGCCTGGAGCACCTCACCGAACTGCTGCAGGTGGGCCTTGTTGAATAGGTACAGGAAAGTGGCATCTGAGGGCCAGCGCTTGAAATCCAGGCCCAGGACTTGGTTCAGGGCTTTGCGGTGCCGCTCAGCAAAGGCCTCTAGATCGCGTGAGCTCCTGCAGCCGCTAAGGATTCCGAGCACAGCCACCTGCAGCAGGAACCACTGTGGGTAACGGACGCCACGCCTAAAACGTCCATCGTGGATCGCCTTGAGGAAGCTGATCAGATCAGCAGTTGCAAGCTGATCAACTGCACCGGAACAGTTTTGGGGCATGGGAAGCGGATAGACCCGCCAATCAATGCTGACAGGTTCAGCAAGAGTTACTTGGTCAGACTTTTAGGCGGCCCTGGCGGACACCGGAACCCATCGGGCCAGCGGGCCATCTCCAGAGCAGCCTCACATTGCGCATCGGAACCGTAGAGCCGCTGGAACTTTGGCAGGGAGAGGCCTTTCTGGAGCTGGATGGCACTGCGTTACATGACTTGACTGGTGTATGCGTATCAGTCTATGCCCCTAGGTCGCCCTGCGCGGAGTGAGCTGGGTAATCAAGAAAGCCTTTGCGGCAGTTGCCGGATCCTCGGCTTCGGATGTCTTGCCATGATCAGCTCTCGATCTTCACATATGCGATCAAAGTGCCAATGAGCTCGTGTTGAAATCGCATTGAGTTGTGGCGGTTGGCGCATTTTAGGCACAGGCCGTGTGTTTCAGTAAACTCCTAAGAAGGCACAACTCATTCAGACTAGCCCTACCGTGGTAAGCTAAATCGACATACAATACAAGAATGCCTATCATATCATAAAGCCTCTAGTCCTGGATGAAGCAGTTGCGGCAGGCCGCGTCCTCCAGTTCACTTTTGAAGATCAGTACGGGGGAGATTTCATAAAAAATCTTTACCACAAATCGAGCCACAATTCTGAGCAGAGAGACGTAGGATCCTTGCTATAATATTACCTGCAGACTGTTTGATTGTAAAAGTTTGATCCCAACTGCCTCGCAATCTTAGTCGTAAGACTACTAATCCAAAAAAAAAATTAAACTAAATTAATTTAATGTTAAATACTACCGTATACCCAAAAGTTTTAGTTGTCTGCGAAAGCCCATTCAGTCTTGACAATGGATTTGGAG
>NZ_JAGQCQ010000277.1:0-5180 GCF_024346275.1 Cyanobium sp. BA20m-p-22 | reverse complement strand
GATACGCTCTTTTCCAGCTCCAGCACCAACTCGACCCCACCCCAGAACACACCCGACAACTCCGAGGCCTGATCGGCTTCCTCCTGGATTACGGCGAATTCGCCTGAGGGCTGCAGATCGTCCTGCAGGAACCAGCTGTTGTTAGCAGGGATCTCCTTACACCAATTGGATGCGGCTGCCCAGCTGTTCGAAGTACTCTGCCGACCAGATGACCACCGGTTGCGGATCGGCATGAACCGCTCGATATCCACGCGAGCCTTGGCCACATCCAGCCGCGCGATCCGCTCGGCCAGTGGCCGCTCTGTCGTGCTCGCTCCGCCAGGTGATTCAGATGCAAGGGGATGCCACACCGCACATACCACTCCAGATCAAACCAATCTCGCCCTTTTACCCGTTGCTGCCACTGGCGAAACAGCACCGCATGCATCTTGCCGGCGAAGAGATCCGGTAGAGCGAAGCATTTCACATAAAACGAGTAGGGCAGTAGCAAGAGCTGCCCCTCTGTATAGAAGACCAGAGGAGGATGCGTGTCGACTTCCAGCTTAATTTTTCAGCAGGCGGCTTCCTTCGATTGCCAGCTGCACAACCGTCGTGTTGCTTTTCAGGAAAGCTGAAATGATCGCCGTCTCAGTTGTTTTGGTTTTCTGCTTTGCTTCCAAGTTGATGCCGATGGCGGCAACTTCCTCTTCCAGGCCCTGTAGATAGGGTTGCAGCGAGAATCAGGGATCCGGTTGCAGGAGCGAAAAATCCAGGTCTTCTGAAAATCGCGGTAGTTTTTGAAAGATGCGCAGACAGGTTCCTCCGTAGAAGGCCGCCTTGCCAAAGAAGCCCCGTCTGTAGAGCCCTGCCAGCGCGATTTCCTGCATCGCCTCCCGCAGGGCCTGGCTGCGCTGGACCCACCCGGTTCATCCGGCCAGCTCCAGTTGCAATGTTTTGAGAACGGTCAGTAGGCATGCACATCGCTTAGATCCATCTCGCTGAGCAGTTCAGGATCCAGGCGCAGGTCGTCGAGTAGCCATTGGCGCATGCGCATGGCGCTGCGCGACAGCAGCGGCATGTTCCGGGCCAGCACCAAACGATCACACAGGGCCTTGGCCGGGCTGGCGATCAGAAAACTGAGACCATCGTTGCTCGCCCCCAGCTCCTGCCCAACCGTGTAGTAAGTCAGTGGTAGGTGGTGGTAGCTGAACCGCCCCCGTGCGTTCTGCAGGATGGGCCATAGAGATAGTTGGCCACCAGCGGTAGGCACGCTGGTGCCTGGCGCAAGGGCTCTCCGGTGAGATACAGGCCCCTGCACAGCGAATGCTCCAGGTTGTTGGTTCTTGAGAGCATCATCGGCTCTTATCCGACTTTCCTGCTTGTTTTGAGCAGATCGCCTTCGCCCGGTTGAAGGGCCGCGATCACCCCGCCATGGCCCGCCCCATGAAGGCATCAATCGTGAGAACTTCGCCACTGCTTGTTCACCTGCCAGTTGTTCACCTACCAGTTGTTCTCCTGCCAGTTGTTCTCCTGCCAGTTGTTCTCCTACCCGCAGCCGCATCCCTCTGGCTGCTCTGGCCCCTGCTCAGGCCGGCCGTTGCCCCAGCCCCTGGCACCACGCTGGTGGTGGTGCTGGATGGCTACCACCGCCTCGATGCCGCGCTGCAGCACACCGGCGCCTTGCCGCTGCTGCTGATCACCTGCCCCCGCACCGGTCAGCCCACCCAGCAGCAGCGCCTCCTGGCCAGAGGCCGTGCCTTCTGGATCCTCAGCCAGGGCTGGGATTCCGCCCAGCAGCTCACCCAGCTCGCCCGATGGCTGCAGCGGCCTCCAGCCGCCCTGCCGGCCATCGGCAGGGTGCTGCTCGTGAGCGACAGCCACCATCTGCCCCGCCTGCTGCCCGCCGCTGAGGTGGCCCTCGGCAACCAGGGCCTGCGGCTCGCCGGGCTCACGGCCAGCACAGCCCTGCCAGCGCCTCAATTCTGGCCGATCGCCCGCGATTGGCTGCGCCTCCAGCTCTTGCGTGCCAGCGGCAGCACCGGCGCTTTCCTGGTGCCGCAGCAGTTGCGCCGCAAGCAGGCCGCCTGCGGCTGAGCCGCCTCCCATTCGCCACCGGGTGCAGAACCTATCGTCTGAGCCATGCTTCCCTACCTGCTCTCCTGGGGCCTGTTCGCCTCCGCCAGCCTCGGCAACGCGCGCCAGATCACCAGCTCCACTTTGCTGGCCCTGGGCCTGTTTCTCACCCTGCTGGTTGGCCTGCGGGAGCAGGTGGGCGGCGATTGGGGCAACTATCTCCCCTATGTAGAGCGCTCGATCGGCCTGCCCTTCGCCGAGATCTTCGCGGCAGACGAGCCCGGCTACGGCCTGCTCAACTGGATCGGCGCCAACTGGGGCGGTGGCGTCTACCTGGTGAACACCGCCTGCGGCCTGGTGTTCTCCATCGGCCTGCTGCTCTTCTGCCGTGCCCAGCCCCGCCCCTGGCTCGCCCTCACCCTCGCCTTTCCCTATCTCGTCACCGTGGTGGCCATGGGCTATTCCCGCCAGGCCGTGGCCATCGGCCTGGAGATGCTCGCCCTGCTCGCCCTGCAGCGCGATCGCTTGCTGGCCTTTCTCGCCTGGATCGCCCTGGCTGCCACCTTCCACCGCACCGTGCTGGTGCTGCTGATCCTGCCGGCCTCCACCCTCTCCGGATCCCTGCGTTTCTCCCAGCTGATCCGCCTTGGCCTGGTTGCCGGCGCCGCCTACGGCCTCTATTCCGCAGTCATCGCCCCGGATATCGATTACTACGTGCAGGGCTACATCGATACGGAATACCAATCCCAGGGGGCCCTGATCCGCGTTGCCCTCTGCCTGCTGCCTGCTTTGCTCTACTTGCCAAACCGCCACCTTTTCCTGCTCACGCCCGATGTGCAACGCATCTGGAGCCTGATCAGCCTGCTGGCCATCGCCGCCGCCGTTGGCCTGGCCACCGTGGCTTCCTCCACCGCCGTTGATCGCCTGGCCCTCTACCTAATTCCACTGCAAATCTTTGTCGGCAGCCGCCTACCTGACACCTTCCTGCTCGGGATCCCTCCCGACAACTGGAATCAGTTGTTGATCCTCTTCTCCCTGGCCGTGCTCCTGGTGTGGCTGTTGTTTGCCGGCCATTCTTCCCTCTGGTTGCCCTATCGCAACCTGCTGCTGCCCTTCTAGCTTGATGCCCTCACCCAAGGTGCTGCTGGTGGCTAACACCAGCTGGTATCTCCACAACTTTCGTCTGCCCCTGCTCAAGGATCTGCGCGCCGCCGGCTATCAGGTAGAGGGCGTCGCTCCCCATGACAGCTACACCGCCCTGCTGGAAGCCGAGGGCTTCACCGTGCACCCGTGGCTGGTGGCGCGCAGGTCTGTCAACCCCCTCGCTGAAGCCCATGCCCTGGTGGATCTGCTGCGCATCTACCGCCGTGAGCAGCCGGCCCTGGTGCATCACTTCACCATCAAGGCCTGTCTCTACGGCACCATCGCCGCCAAGGGCGCCCGCATCTACCGGGTGATCAATGCGGTCACCGGGCTCGGCCATGTTTTTCTTGGCACCCGCAAGCGCAACCACCTGATGCGCAGCGCCCTCAAACCCATCTACCAGGCCGCCTTCAAGGCGCGCCGGGCCACGGTGGTGTTCCAGAACGCCGCTGACCAGGAAAAACTGGTCCAGCTGGGCATCACCAACGCAGAACGCGCCGAGCTGATCCGCGGCTCCGGCGTGGATATAACGCACTTCAATCCGGCGGCCCTAGCGAATGCAGCCGCACCCGGCGCTTTTCACGGGCCGCTGCAATTGCTGTTTCCTTCTCGCTTGATTCGCGAGAAGGGAGTAAAGGAACTGCTCGAGGCCTGCCAGCGGCTGTGGGCCGATGCCATTCCCTTGCAGCTGCTGGTGGCCGGTGCCATCGACGCCGGCAACCGCAGTGCCCTGACACCCGATGAGCTGGGCACGCTGCAAGCCGATCCGCGCATTCGCTGTCTTGGCCATGTGGACGACATGCGAGCTGTTTATGCCGCTTGCGATCTGGTGGTGCTGCCCTCCTGGCGCGAGGGCCTCTCCCGCGCCCTCAACGAAGCCGCTGCCATGGAACGACCGATCATCACCACCGATGTGCCCGGCTGCCGCGATGTGATCGACCACGGCCGCTCCGGTTTGCTCGTGGCCATCCACGACGCCCGCGGCATCGAGCTGGCAATCCGTTTGCTGCTCGAAAATCCCGATCTTGCAAGCCGTTTGGGCAAGGAGGCCCGCCGCAAGGTGGTGGCTGTATTTCAGGTGTCGCTCGTGAATCAGAGCACCCTCGAAATCTATGGCCGCCTGCTTGGCACCCCGCTCGATCGCAAACCCATACTGCAGGGGATGTTCTGATGTGTGGCCTGGCCGGCCTCTGGCAGCCATTCCCCAGCTCAGCCGAGCAGCTAGGGGCCGCCGCCCAGGCCATGGCTACTGCCATCGCCCACCGCGGCCCCGATGATGCCGGCGTCTGGTGTGATCCAACAGCAGGTTTTGCGCTCGCCCATCGGCGCCTGGCGATCCAAGATCTCTCCCCGGCCGGCCATCAGCCGATGCCCAGCGCCAGCGGGCGCTACGTGATCGCCTTTAACGGAGAGATCTACAACCATCTGGCCCTGCGCCATGAGCTCGAGCAGGCTGGCCTGCTCCAGTCGCCCTGGCGCGGCCATTCCGACACCGAAACCCTGCTGGCCGCCATTGAGGCCTGGGGATTGGAGCCGGCGCTGCAGCGCTGCGCCGGCATGTTCGCCATGGCGTTGTGGGATCGGCGCGAGCGGCGGCTCCAGCTGGCCCGTGATCGCTTTGGCGAAAAACCGCTCTATTGGGGCTGGCTCCAGCAGGCGGGCCGCCGCATAGTTGGCTTCGCCTCGGAGCTGGCCGCCTTGCGGGCCCTGCCTGGGCTGGGCCAGCCCGAGCTGAATCCTGAGGCGGTGGTCGCCTTCTTCAGCCGCGGCTGCATCCCGGCGCCGCTCTGCATTGACCAGGGCCTGCAACAGCTGCCGCCAGGGCAGCTCGTCTGTCTGGTGGCCCCGAGCACCGATCGGCTGCCTTCGCCCCAGCCCTGGTGGGATCTAGAAGCCCAGGCCCAGGCCCAGTCGGCCGCTGGTCAGCAACTCGGCTGGCCTTCCACAGAGTAGGCGCTCGACGCCCTCGAACACACCCTGCAGCA
>NZ_JAGQCQ010000276.1:0-5184 GCF_024346275.1 Cyanobium sp. BA20m-p-22 | reverse complement strand
GATGCCATTGATCAGCAGAGCTTATGCGCCCTGGTCCGGCAAGACTCGTCCCGCGCCGAGACGCTTGCACGGCCTGATCGATCCCGATTCCCTCACCCGCCAGTCCCGCCACCTGTGCGCAGGGTGCCTGGACCCAGGGGGTGGTCTGCGTGGGGATAGGGGGCGTGGTGATGGCTGTTCTCGTGGTGATGGCCGTTCTCATGAAGATGGCCAGCTGGGGGCAGGGGAACGCCATCGGGCTGGCAGGCGCCGGTGCACTCCCGCTCACAGAGATCGCAGCCATCGGTGAGGCCCTCAACGTGGTGGTGGTGGCTGTGCTGGGGAGCCCCCACTTCCGTTTCAAAGCCGAGCACCTGGGCCCGGTACTTGCACAGGGAGCAGTTCATCTGGGTGTCGCCCCGCACCACCTCGGCCACCCGCTCTACGAAGGTGCCCACTACCAGGGGGTGGTCAGCCAGATAGGAAGCCTGCAGGAACTCCACCTCCGGGTGGTCAGCCGCCACCCGCTCGGTGTGCTGCCGGATCCGGCTGACCAACACCCCTGAAAACAGGAAGTAGGGAAAGACGATTACACGGCGGTAGCCAAGCCTGACCACATGGCGCAAACCGGGCTCCACCAGGGGGAAGGTGACGCCGGAATAGACGGTTTCGCCCCAGCCGAAACCAAAGCCCTCCACCAGCATCCGGGTCACCTTGGACACATTGGAATTGGCATCCGGATCGGAGGAGCCCCGGCCCACCACCACCAGCAGGGTGTCGTGCAGGGGCACATCGGCCGGGGCCTGGGCTAGAGCTTCGCGGATCCGGGCACCGGCTGCCTGAATCATGTTGAGGTCGATGCCCAGCTCCCGGCCGTAGTCGATGCGCAGGCCTGTCTCGGCTGCGTAGGTGTTCAGCACCGAGGGGATGTCGTTTTTGGCATGGCCGGCGGCAAACAACATGGCCGGCACCGCCAGCACCTGGCCCACCCCCTTTGCCCGCAGGGCGTCGAGGCCATCACGCAGGATCGGCCGGGCGAATTCCAGGTAGCCGTATTCCACCGGCACCGCGGGCAACTGGGCCTGCAGGCCCCTAGCCAGCTGGGCGAATTCGGCCACCGCCAGGCGGTTACGGCTGCCGTGGCCGCACACCAGAACCCCAATCGGTCCGTGGGGGCCTTGGCTGAGGTCAAGACCGGGGGGGGAAGCCATGGCAAATCACACTTGCTGCGACCCTATTCCCGCAAGTCAGCCGGCAGGATAGGGGGTCTTCAGGCTGCCCAAGCCGCAATGGCCCTGCGCCTCCCCCCCTACCAGCAGCTACCTGCCCCGGGCCCGGCCAGCGAACTGCTGGAAATTCCCCTTGCCCAGCTCCGTCCAACCCAGCTCTGCGTGGGGCTGGCCGAAGTGCGCAGCCGGCTGCGGGACTTCAGCGCCGAGGATGCCGGCGAACGCCGCTCCTACCTGGGCAGCAAGCCGGTTCCCCTGGTGCGCAACCGGGCCGGCCAAATGTGGATGGTGGATCGCCACCACCGGCTGCGGGCCCTGATCGAAATCGCCCCTGGCGCCACCGCCTTTGGCTACGTCGTGCTCGAGCTCGACAGCGACGACCCGCTGCAGGTGCTGGAAATCCTGCAGGAACGGGGCTGGTTGTATCTCTATGACGGCCGCGGCCTGGGGCCCCTGCCGCCCTCGGCCCTGCCCGCCCAGCTAACCGGTCTCCAGGACGACCCCTACCGAAGCCTGGTGTGGAAACTGAAAAAAGAGGGGGTGATCGAGCCAGCGCCGCTGATCCCCTTCCATGAATTTCGCTGGGGAGCCTGGCTGCGCAGCCGGCCCTTACCCCCCTTCAGCTCCGAGCAGCTCGAGCCTGCCCTGCCGCGGGCCATGGCCCTGGCCAAATCCAGCGCTGCCTCCCACCTGGCGGGCTGGAAGGGCAGTGCCTGAAGCCGAGGCGGCGTGATCTCAAGCTGGCTCAGCGATAACCCGCTTGCAGTGCTTGCCCTGCTGCTGGGGGTGAGTGTGGTGGTGCCGCCCCTGGTTCGCCGCCTGGGCATGCCCGATCTGGTGGGCCTGCTGGTGGCAGGTGTGCTGATCGGGCCCCACGGCCTCCAGTGGCTCAACCCGAGCCAGCCCACGGTGCAACTGCTCTCCGATGGGGGGGTGATCTATCTGTTGTTCCTCGCCGGCCTGGAAATCGACCTGGCGGAGTTCGCCCGGATCCGCCGGCGCTCGCTCCGCTTCGGGCTGCTCACCTTTGCCCTGCCGATGCTGGGGGGCCTGCTGCTGGGCCTGGGCTTCGGCTACTCCCTACTGAGTGCGGTGCTGATCGGCTCGATCCTCTCCTCCCATACCCCCCTGGGCTACCCGATCGTGCGCAGCTACGGAGCGATGCGGGAGGAGGCGGTCACCGTGGCCATCGGCGGCACGATCGTGACCGACATCGCCGCCCTGGTAGTGCTCGCCCTCTGCATGGGCCTGGCCCAAGGCAACCTGAGTGCCCTGGGGGTGGGGTGGCTGCTGCTGCGGGTGGGGATCTACGCCGCCCTGGTGGTGCTGGTGATCACCCGTCTGGGCCGCAGCCTGGTGCAGCGCAGCGTCAACAACGACAGCCAGCTGTTTGTGGCGGTGTTGCTGGCGGTATTTCTGGCGGCCCTGGCCGCCGAACTGGCCGGCGTGGAAAAGATCGTCGGCGCCTTCCTGGCCGGCCTGGCAGTAAATGCGGTGCTGCCGGAGGGGCGGGTGAGGGAGCAGGTGATCGTGGTGGGAGCGAGCCTGTTCATCCCGGTCTTCTTTATCGACCTGGGCCTGATGCTGGACCTGCCGGTGTTCGCCCGCACCATGGTGGGCTCGCCGTTTGCGCTGCTGCTGATCGCCACCCTGATCGGCACCAAGGGGCTGGCCGCCTGGTGGGCCGGCCGCTTCTACGGCTACGGCCGCGCCCAGATCCTGACGATGTGGTCGCTCTCCCTGCCCCAGGTGGCCGCCACCCTGGCCGCCACTTTTGTGGGTTTCCGCGGCGGCCTGCTCGACGCGCAGGTGCTCAACGGGGTGCTGGCCCTGATGGTGGTCACGGCCAGCCTGGGGCCCTGGCTCACGGCCCGGGCGATCCCACTCCTGCCCCCACTGCTGCCCCACGACCAGGCCCCCCTGGAACGGCGGGGGCTGGCGGTGCTGGTGCCGATCACCAATCCAGCCTGGGAACGGGGGCTGATCGAGCTGGCCGGCTTGCTGGCGAACGGCAAGGGCGCCGTGCCAGGCCGGCTGATGCCGCTCAAGGTGGTGACTGCCGAGCAGAGCGGCGCAGGCCGGCAGTGGCTTCAGCGCTCTGGCAGCGCAGCGCTGGGCCAGCCGCTGTTGCGGGTGGACAGCGATATCGCCGGCGGCATAGCCGCAGCGGCCCTTGAGCAGGATGCGGACCTGGTGGTGATGGGGCTGGATTCACCGGCTGGGCTGGGGCGCTGGCTGTTTGGCGACCTGGTGGAGGCAACCTGCCGCCAGGTGGCGTGCCCGGTGGTGGTGGCCCGCCTCCATGGCGATTCCGCCAGCCTCCAACGCCTGCTCGTGCCGATCAAGCACCTCACCGCCGCGGCCCTGGAGCAGTTCCAGCTGGCCAGACGGCTCGCCGCCGCCTGCGGCGCCCGCCTCACCCTGCTGCACCTGCATGACCCCAACCTGCCGGCGGCGGCCCTGGGCCAGCTGGGCGAGGAGCTGCAGGCTTGGCTGGGCGGGGCTGGCCCAGAGCCAGGGCCAGTGCAGGTGGAGGTGATGCTGAAGCCCAGCTGGGCTGTTGAGAACGACCTGATCGCCGCCAGCAGCCACCATGACCTGGTGATCCTGCGCTGCCAGCGCCGCGTCGTGGCGGGGCTGCCGATTCCCGCCAGCGAGCGGGTGAGTCGGTTGCTGGGCCGGCTCGAGTGCTCCACGCTGGTGATCAGCGATCCCCTGCGCAGCTGATGACCTTTCACCACCTGCTGGTGCCCACCGATGGCTCGGAGCTCTCCAGCCAGGCCGTAGCCCAGGCCGTGGAGCTGGCCGGGGCGATCGGAGCGCGGCTCACCCTGTTTCACGTGCAGACCAACTTCCCGATCTCCCTGGTGGGCGTAGGCGAGCTGGTGGATCCGCACACGGTCGACACTCTGGTGAGGGCTGCACGAGCCCGGGCCGAGCAAATCCTGGCGGAGGCTGGCGCGGCTGCCGAGGCCGCCGCCGTGCCCTGGGGCAGCGAAACGGTGGTGAATGCCCTGCCCCATGCCGCAATCCTGGAGGCCGCCGGGCGCCTTGGCGCCGACCTGATCGTGATGGCCTCCCACGGGCGCCGCGGCCTGGAGGGGGTGCTGCTGGGCAGCGAAACCCAGCGGGTGCTCTGCCAGAGCCCCTGTCCGGTGCTGGTTGTGCGCTGACCTCTACGCTGCGAGCCAGTGCAACAGGCGAGCTGGTGGCGAAGGACGAAGCAAGCAGGGGCGAGGAACTCCGCGAACTGGGCTGGACCGCCGAGGAAGTGCGCCAGTACGAGGAGCTCTGGGAATACCGCCAGCGCTGGGGGGCCATCAACCTCGAGCCGGAGGACCGGGTGTTGCTGCGCCGGGCCGAAGCCGCCCTGCCCAAGCGGGCCGCCCATGGCAAGGGTTCCCTGAAGAAGACGATCCAGGAGAAGTCCCATTACCGCTGGCTCAGCTTCTACCGCGATGCCATGCTCGCCAGCGCCGCCGAAGTGGGGCTCGCAGCCGATGAAGAGGCCGCCTGGGTGATCCTGCTGGAGGCGGAGCTGGGGGCCCTCGAGCAGCTCAAACCGGTGCTCGGCCTGCCGGACACCCTCAAGGCCAAGGGACTGCTGGCCGCCCGGGAGGCCTGGATCGAGGCCATCGCCAGCCAGGGCCGCCTGCTCAGCTTCGACTTCGACGCCCCGCTGCTGGCCCTCAAGCAAAAGGAGAGCAGCAACTGGAAACCCCTGCGCCCGGAGGGAGCCCTCTCCTACCCTGTGCTGGATGCGGCTGGGGCCGCCGCCTTTCGCGCCGAGGTTGGCCCTGCCCTCTCTGCCTGGATGGGGGCCAACTTCCCGTCCCTCAAGGAGACCCCTCAGGAGCAACCGGCTGTAGCGGCTGCCGGCTAGGGCACCGGCGCATCGGCACTGGCCTGCACCCGCACCGGCGCCACCTTCCAGATCCGCTCGGCATAGTCGGCGATCGAGCGGTCGCTGCTGAAG
>NZ_JAGQCQ010000275.1:0-5191 GCF_024346275.1 Cyanobium sp. BA20m-p-22 | reverse complement strand
GTCGAATTTGCTCCTCTTGGTGGTCACGCTAAATTCCATGCTTATTTTGAGATGCTTGATGAGTTACAAAGAGTCCTCGGCACCAAGGTGGATCTCGTTATGAGCGGGGCAGTGCGCAATGCGATTATTTCTCGTGAGGTTGAGAACACTAAAAGGATGATCTATGCTGCGTGACATAGCTGCCTATCTCTATGATATCATCGATGCATGCGATTCTATTGCTTCAATTCTTAATGGCATTTCGCTTGAGGCGTATGTTGAGCTGCGTGAAAAGCGATCTGCCGTTGAGCGTGAATTTATTATAGTTGGCGAAGCATCATCAACGCTGGCGAAATTCTCGCCTGAGAAATTTAATCGTCTATCGGATGGTCGCAAAGCTATTGGGTTTCGCAACATACTTACCCACAACTATGCTTCGGTTGATCACGAGACTGTTTATGAAACCGCACTTCAGGATGTCCCTAAGCTGAGGAAAGAATGTATCGAGATACTCAGGGAGTTGGAGGACGTATTCAAGGACGGCCCTGAGACGAAATCGGAGGCAGGCTAACAATGCCATGCACCTTTGACGCCCACACATGATTCTTGTTTGCACCCACCGCAAAATGCGGCCAGGTGATGGCAGCGTTTGCCGCCTCAAGGAGACGAATCCGTGATCCACATACGTGAGCTCGATCACATAGTCCTTCGCGTCGTCGACTTGGACAAAATGCTTCGGTTCTATTGCGGAGCACTCGGTTGCTCAGTCGAGCGTCGGCAAGAAGAGATCGGCCTCATACAGCTTCGTGCGGGCCGTTCACTTATCGATCTCGTCCCCGTCAATGGCAAGCTCGGCAGCGCCGGTGGCGCGGCTCCTGGAGTCGGAGGCAGAAATCTCGACCACTTCTGTCTCCGTGTAGAGACGTTTGACGCCGAGGCCATTCGTGGCCACCTTCAGGCGAATGGTGCAACAGTCGGCCCAGTGCAGTCACGCTATGGAGCAGAAGGTGAAGGTCCATCCATCTATGTCAGTGATCCCGAAGGCAATGTCGTCGAGCTCAAAGGCCCGCCGGGTGGCTAACAGCAGGGCATTGTCTCCCGCAGGGGCTTGGGTTCGCCGCTGCCACCGAAGGGATCGCGTAGGTAAGCCTGGCTTTGCCAGTGAAGAGCGCATTGCACCAGCCTTAAGGCTCGAAATATGTTCGTAATACGTCCGGGATGGTGCTATGCGGACCATTTCAGTGCGCCTCGATGACAGCATTGAGGCAATGCTTGACAGCCTCTGCCAGGCCCTCGGCCTCAGCCAAATCGAGGTCGTCAAGGCCGGCCTTGCTCTGCTGCAGCAGCAATCCACCAGCCCGGCAGCTCTGGCGGAGCTTTGGCCTGGTCGGCAGCTTCTCAAGCAACGCTCCGGACAGCGGCACCACCAGCAGGGGAAGGGACCATGCCGCTCTCCGCAGCAGTGAGTCGTTCCCTGGTGGCGAGAGCCTTGAAAACCTCCTGAATCCCTGAAATGGGTTTGGCGATCTGACCATCAGCAGCTCGAGGCCAGCCATCGCCACACTGAGGTGTCCTTCCCCCCTGCCCATGCCCGCCCGTCCCCAGCACACCCGCCTGGTGATCGGCATCGGCAATCCCCTCCGCGGTGACGATGGCGTCGGCGCCTTGCTGGCTGAGCAGGCTGGGGGCCGCAGCGTCCACCAGCTCACTCCGGAGCTAGCAGCGGAGCTGGCCGAGCTGGAGGCGGTGCTGTTTATCGATGCCTGGCTAGCTCCGGCAGGTGGCCCCCCCCAGCTGGTGGAGGTGATCCCGGCCGGGGCCGGAGCGCCGGACACCCACCGGCTGGAGCTCGCCCAGCTGCTGGCCATCAGCCAGGCGCTCTATGGCCGCGCCCCTGCAGCCTGCCTGCTCCAGGTGCCGGCCCATGCTTTTGAGCACGGCAACACTCTCTCGGCCCAGCTTCAGGCAGCCTTGCCCCAGGCCCAGGCGCTCATGCAGGACTGGCTGGCGCGGCATGTATGAGCTGGGTCTCATACCCGCGGCCTTTGGAGTGGCACTGGCCCCTTAATTTGTTCTCTTCAATACGGAAAGGTGGCCCGGTGGGCTCGGCTTTCCAAATTTTTTGCTGCTTGGTTTGCGCTTCTAGTGTTGCCTGAGGCTTGTTGTTTAGCCTGCTTGCAGCTGGCCTGGTCTTATGGGGATGAACCGTCGCGATCTGCTGGCTGGCACGGCGTTCAGTGTGGCAACTGCTGCCTGGTCGATGATCGGGGCCCAGCGTGCCTGGGCCTCCGATCCGATCGATGGCCAGTTGCTGGCCAGTCTTCAGGTGTGCACACCAAAGGATGCTTTGGATCGCCTGATATGCGGCAATGGGCGCTTCGCCAAGGCTTGGGCCGCGGCCAGTGACATCGCCACACCGGTTGAGCGCATGCAGGTGCTCAACCGGATCTGGCAGAACGAATGTCAGATTGATCCTGCGGCGCTTGCCCAGGGGCAGAAGCCGTTTGCGGCCACACTGTCCTGTGCGGATTCCCGGGTAGATCCCAGCTGGTTGTTTGCCTGTGCTTCCGGTGAGCTCTTCGAAGTGCGATCTGCAGGAAACACAGCTTTTGATGAGGCCATTGCTTCCTTGGAATATGCCGTGTCCGTTCTCGGCACTCCATTGATCCTGGTTATTGGTCACAGTGGCTGTGGCGCGGTCAAGGCGGCCATGGACACGGCGCCGCTGACGCCCTTGCTGGAGCAGCTAGTGGCACCGATCAAGGCCAGTCTTCAAAGTGGTGACGATCTGAGCAAAGCTGTTCAGGCCAACGCTCGCCATTCAGCCACCGAGCTCACCAGACGCAGCGATTTGCTGAAATCCGCAGAAGCAGAAGGGAAGCTGACTATTCACAGTTCCTATTGTGATATTGGCACAGGAGTTGTGAGCTTGCTGTGATGATCTGGATCTATAAAGTTAGGAGTTGAAATTATCAATCTCTGCTGGTTCAAGGTGCTCATTTCTGGTTGCGTTCAGGCCAGATCGCCCTACTCTGCAAATCCTAGCCTGTCGATTTACCGCATAAATTATGCCCCGTGGATCAGTGCCGATGATCAAGTTTCGCCCTAGCCTGCGATCCCAGCTGATGCTGATGCTGCTTAGTGTCGGCGTTTCTGCAATGTTGGCCATTGCCTATTTCGGTTACCACAGTGGCGAGGTCCATCTCACGCAAAGGATCTTCGAGCAATTGACCAGCGTGCGTGCCTCGAAGGCCTATCAGATGCAGTCATACTTTGATACCATGCGCAATCAGACTGAAGCGCTAAGTGAAGATCTGATGGTGGTGAATGCCATGAAGGATTTCAAGAGAGCTTATCGGGGGCTTGATGCCAAAGCCATTCCAGAGGCCTGGTTATATTCCATAGATAGCTATTATAAAGATCAGTTCATCCCCCGCTTGGCTGATCTTCACGAAGGTGCACCAATCGCTGACCTTTATGAGCCCCATAGCAGCGCCGGCCAATACCTGCAGTATCACTATATTGCCAACAATTCAAACCCTGCTGGTAGCAAGCAGCGTCTTGCCGATGCCGGAGATGGCAGCGAATACAGCAAGGCTCACGCCTTATACCACCCACGCTTGTCAAAATACCATGATCTATTTGGCTACAACGACCTGTTTCTGGTGGATCCCGATGGCGGTGCAATTATTTACTCGATTGGCAAGGAAGTTGACTTTGGCATGAGTCTGGCGACTGGGCCCTATCGCGATAGTAACCTCGCAGATGCAGTCAATGCGGCTATTAACGCAAAAGCAAAGGGATTTGTAAAAATTGTAGATTTTGCCCATTACAAGCCTTCCTATGGTGCGCCGGCTGCCTTTATTACGTCGCCAATATTTGATGGAGATGAATTTATAGGCGTGCTTGGCCTGCAGGTACCTGTTGATGAAATCAATAGGGTGATGACCGGCAATAACAACTGGGCAAAGGATGGTCTTGGTCGTTCTGGTGAAACCTATTTGGTGGGAGCTGATAGCGCCATGCGTTCGGTTTCCAGATTTTTAGTGGAGGATCCTGCTGGCTATCTTGAAACGTTGAGTGCTCTCAACGTCAAATCGCAAACGATTGATGATATTGAACGCTATGGCACATCCATCCTTGAGCAGCAGATGAACACGGAGGCGACCAGGAACGCCTTGGAGCGGCGCGAAGGCACCATGATTGTCGATGATTATCGGGGGGTCAAAGTCTTGAGTTCCTATTCACCCTTGAATCTCCAGGGTTTGGATTGGGCCGTGCTCTCGGAAATGGATCTTGATGAGGCTTATGCACCCATAAATGAGTTTAAGCGCAATATCCTTTTCTGGGGATCTCTGATAATTCTCTTGATCACGGTTGCATCCTTGCTGCTCTCTTCAGTATTTATTCAACCGGTCATGCGCTTGATCGGTTGTGCCAAAGACATTGGCAGTGGTGAAATCAACGCCCTTGCTGCCTCCGAAAACCCAGGAGAGTTTGGTGAGCTGGCCGCAGCTTTGGCAGGGATGGTTGATGGGCTCGATACGCAAACAAAGGCGATTGAGAAGCTGAGCCTTGAGCGCTGGAATCTGTTGCAGAAGTTGCTCCCATCTGCAGTGGCTCAGCGCTTGCTTAATGGAGAAGCCACTATCGCTGATCCTGTCGAGAATGCTTCAGTCATGTTCACTGAGGTGTCCGGATTAGAAGCATTTACAGATTCTATCAGCACTGAGCAGAGAGTGCGCTTGATGAATGACCTGGTCTGCCGTTTTGACGCCGCCGCAGATAAATGTGGTGTAGATAAGGTTAAGTTGTTAGCAGATCGCTATGTATCTGCTTCGGGGCTTGTGGGCGGTCGCCTTGATCACATGGGTCGAATGGTCAAGTTTGCCTTAGAGCTCCAGAAGCAGGTGAAGCATTTCAACCATGATCATGGCACCGACCTGGATGTTATCAGCAGCATCCATTCTGGTGATGTTGTTGTTGGAACTGTTGGCTCAAGCAAGATGGCCTATGACGTTTGGGGTGATACCGTGACTACTGCGACTAGTATTCTGGCCCAAGGCAAGCCCCCTAGGGGTTCAATTCTGGTGTCGCAGCCGGTGTTTGAATTCCTTCAGGATGTTTACTATTTTGACAAGTTAAATCCCGACCCATCTTCGGGATCACTCCAGCCATTCATACCGATGTGGCGTCTAGTCGGTGCCGCTAA
>NZ_JAGQCQ010000274.1:0-5218 GCF_024346275.1 Cyanobium sp. BA20m-p-22 | reverse complement strand
AAAGATGTCATCGGTCATGGCCTGACGTCCCCATGACCAGTCTGGCAGAGGCCTTTGGACTTGGCCGTGGGTGTTTCGGACGCGAGGGCGTGCTCAGGTGTACTGGTACGTTTCCTGAAACCGGGGGGCCTCGGCGCCGATAACGCCGGCCGGGGCAAGGCTGGCCGCAGCCTTAGCTATGTCGCAACTGTTCAGGGCAACGGCAACCTGCTGGTGGGCAAGGCTTACACCGCCGTGCTCGACCTACTTCCCGGCGATGAGTTCGAGATCAAGCTCGGAAAGAAGCAGATCCGCCTAGTCCCCGTGGGCGGTAGCGACGACGAGGAGTGAGCGCCTGCTGGGCATAGCCTGACGCAAAGCCCAACAGCAATTTCGCTTGAACAAGATCACCGGACCACTGCGCAGGGCATTGATCTATGGCGCAGTCAGCTATGGCGGGTTGGTTTTGATCAACAACGCAGAGCTTGACCTGCCAAACATGTGGATCGTCTACCTGCCGATGTTTGTTGGGGTCTATGTGTTGACCCAGTGGTTGGATCGCAAGTTCGGGAGCTGACAGGGCCCGACTTTTCAGCTTTGAGCAAGAGGCATTCGCCTTCCGCCTGCCTATGAACTCCGCAGCCGGTTACCAAAACTGTGGCTCAGACCTGGTGTGGCCCATGGGCCACGTGTGTTCTCTCCCCCGTTTGCCCCAATCGCCTCCTGGCAACGGTCCACCAGCTCCTGCCTGAGCGCATCGGGGCTTTCAATGCGGATGCCGCCGCCAAAAGCAAACAGCCAGCTGCGCAGGTCAATGTCGGCTGCCACCGTCCATGGCGGTAGATCAAGCTCCACCGGATAGGGGTGGCTGGCGTCAGCCGGGCCTGGCTCCAGCAGGTGCGGCGCTTTGGGGTGGTGCCACCAGCTATCTCCAGGCAGCGGCTTGCAGAAGCGGGTGTGCTCGATCGGGTAGCGCTGCAGGCCCTCGCGGATAAAGGCGAACGCCCAGGGGGCGCAGCAAAAGCGCAGGGTGACGAGTGCCTGGCTGCGGCGCTGGGCCGACGTGCTGGCGATGGCCAGCTGCTGCACCAGATCAGCCCCGAAGTAGATGCCGCCGCTGTGGTGCAGCAAGCGCTCCAGCCGGATCAAAGCCGCGGAATGTTCCTCTGGGCAGCGGCGCAGGCCGCCATCGCTGCTGCGCAGGGCGAGCCGGTCTAGCCGTTCGCTGCGGATCAGTCCTTGCTCATGGCCCACCTGGTCTTCCTCGTAGAGGAGATACCAGCCGACGTTGTGGAAGATCAGCTGCAGTGGCCACACCCGCAGCTCACCAGCGGGGCTATCAGCAAAGCTGCCAACCCCTGGGTAGCGCTCAAGCAGAACCCGCCTGTGCTCAACGATTGCGGCCTCAATGGCGTCTGCGCGCCTAGGTGCCGCCAGCGAATCGCGCCGCACCAGCTTGGTATCGACCACCGCATGGCGGGCGTAGCTGCGCACTGCCGCCACGCCATTGGCGCTGATCCCAGCCCAGCCAAGTCGCTCATCCAGCTCAGCTAGGAGGTTTTGTGCAGAAGGGTCGGCCAGGCGGCCGGCGCTCTGGCGCAGCACGTTGTGCAGCTCCTGCAACCGCGCCGCAGGCAGCACAGCAGTGCCCAGGCAGTAGCCGTGACGCACGTTGTCGTTGCGATTGCGGAAGCCATAGGGGGTGAGGATCTTCTCGAGGTCCTTACGCAGCGTTGCCGTTTCACCGCTTAGGTAGGCACCCGGGATGGCCTCGGTGGCAGCAATCAGGTGCTGGTGCAGATTGGCGCCGCGCTCTGCCGGTCGATCAAAGGGCTGCTGCAGCAGATGGCGCAGCAGGGTCATCACCCGCAGAAACACCGGCCCATCGCCCATTGGCGGCAGGCCGCCATGTAGGCCACCCCCTGCGCGCTGAGCGGTGGAACACGGCGCCAGCCGGATTGGCGCAGACACCGGCACCGCGCTGGAGAAGCCATTGGTCTCCAGCCAGGCCAGATCAGCGCGGATCGCAGTGGCATCAGCAAAACACTGGCCGTGCAACTGGCCTAGAAACACCGCGGCACGAGCGGCCAGATCACCCTGGGGCAGAGGCGAGAGGATTGCTTCTAGTTCCTCGGCGCTGGCCGGATCAGTGGCGTCCAGGTCGGGCCAGCTGCTCAGCAGCCGGATCAGATAGAGCAGCCGCTCGAGATCGAGCAGCCGAGAGTAGCCGTGGCGCTGCAGTTTGCGCTCACGGTTGGTGGCAGAGCGGATGCGCTTATCCAGCCCGGCCAGTTCGGCCTGCAGCACCGGCGTCAGCTCGCCGTGATGGGTAGGCACCACAGCGCAGATCGCCGCAAACCCTTCCGCCCGGCACGGCCCGAAATGCGGATCAGCAAGGGCAGCGGCCATCTCCTGGATCACCGGCACCGGCACGGCCCGCTCGCGCCGGCTGTTCCACTCCAGCGAGGTGGGAAGGTCGGTGTAGAGCCACCAGCCAATCCACTCAACAGGCGCAGGCAGAGGCAGCGCCTGGGTGATCGCCAGGCGCCAGGCGCGGCGGGCATGGGTGGCATCGATGATCACCGGAATGCCAGCGGCCACGGCCTCTTGAATGCGCTGATGCAGTCGCTGCTGGATGTCCACCCAGGGGCCCTGCACTGCTGCATCACCAAAGACCTCAGCGCGGATCACGTCGGTGGAGAGCACCAACGCAGGCGGTTCACCGGGGCCAGTGAGCAGTGGCGCCAATGCTTGTGCCAGCGTGGTTTTACCGCTGGCGGGCTGGCCAATCAGCAGGTGGCAGCGCAGGGTCGCCATCGCAGCAGAGGCAACAAGGGCTTCCACTATTTCGCACGAAAAAGGGCATCGCCAGCCCCCGCAGCGATGACGCTGCATTCAGCAACACGTTCCTGCCTCCCTTGGCCCATTCCTGCAGCAGCAGCGCCCGCTCCACACCACGGCGGGCTGAGAACTCCTACGCGCCGCCAACGCCCTTAGAAGACCTGCACATCCTCGATTTCCTCGAGCTTGCTGGCTCCCAGGCCAAGGCAGGTGCAGCGCTAGCGATGCACCAATCAACCGTGTGCCGCAGCCTGCAGTTGATGCAGCAGCAATTCCAGTTGCTGCCACGCCGTGGAGCACCAATTTTCCGCCACGGCCACAACAGTTGCCTGCATCACCTGCGGCTGGCCTACCGGGAGCACCGGCTGATGGCTGGTCTGATCCGGCTCGGTACAGACCTGCTGCATCAAAGCCTCTTGCATGGCATGGCCGGCGTGCAGCTTGTGCCGCCACGCTTTCGCAGCGCTGAGCATTGGGCTGAGCTGGTGAGCCACGGCCTGCTCGATGGCGCAATCGTTAGCTCCTTTTGCCTGGAGCAGCAGGTGCAGTCAGGTCAATCGCCCAAATGGGACGGGCTAAGTGCCATGCCCCTGGGGCAGCTGGCACTGCAGCTGGTGGCCACAACTACAGAGGCAAAACAAGTGTTGCTGCCGCGCCGGGGTGCGCTGCCGCTGCTGCATCAGGCCCTGGAGTGGCACGGCCTTGGGGTGGAGCAGCAACCAGAGGCCTGCCAGGAACCTGCCGCCTGGCTCAAGCGGGCGAGGGACCGCAAGCTGGCGATGCCGCTCTGCGCTGACCTGCTTGTGCCTGGCTGGCTAGAAGCCAATGGACTGGTGCCGCTGGCAGCGCAGCCACCGTTGATCGAGCAGCTATGGCTGCTGCTACCCAGCAGTGCTGCTCACAGCAAGGCAGCACGGCTTTGCCTGCGGTTGCTGAGGGTGCAGATCAATCGGGCTCAAGTTATGCAGGATCTGCATTAAATCCTGTGCTGATCACTCGTTGACAAATCTCGGCACGAGAAGTGAATGACGTTTCCGGAGGACCTGCGAAAGGGCAATCTGTGGACGCCGGATCAGGGCCTAAAGCTCGGAATCGAAACGAAGTAAGAGTTGTGGTGCGGTTAGATGGTGTTGCAGGAAGGAAGTCATGACTCTCTGGCTGATCCGCGCCGGATCCCGGGGCGAGCACGAACAGAAGTTCCTCGATGAGTGCCGGGTGTATGTGGCCTGGGATGGCCTGGACGTGGACCTTGGGGCGCTTGCTGATCGGCAGGCGTTGGTCCGGGAACTGGAAGTGCGCTTCCCAGATGAAAAAGCGAGAGCACTGGTGAACTGGTCTTCCCAGGTTTGGCCCTTCGTGAAGGAGATGGCCAAGGGCGATTGGGTAGTGATGCCCTCCAAGATCCAGTCCGGCTTGTATTTCGGAGAGCTCACCAGCGACTACCACTTTGAGGCGGAAGGGCCAAATCCCTACTACCACTGGCGGTCCATCAACTGGTTCAGTGGCCTGATACCCCGCAGCGTCTTCCCCCAAGACCTGCTGTATTCCTTCGGGGCGTTCATGACGATCTGCCGGGTACAGCGCAATGACGCTGAGGCCCGGGTCAAGGCGATGGCCACTCGCAACTGGAAGGCCGAGGGCGTAAGGGATTCCGCGCCGCGTACGCCGGCAGGTCTTCAAGAGAGTGAGGGGAGTGAGGAGGCAGCAGATGCAGCCAACGTCAACCTGGAAGAGCTAGCCGCCGATCGGATTGAGCGTTTGATCGAGGCCCGTTTCAAGGGGCATGGCCTTACCGCACTGGTGGAGGCGATCCTTCGGGCGGAGGGCTACACCACCTATCGCAGCCCGGAAGGAGCTGATGGCGGGGCCGACATCTTGGCGGGCGGCGGTGAGCTGGGCTTTGGGAAGCCACAGATCTGCGTGGAGGTGAAGTCAGGCTCGGATCCGGTGGACCGGCCCACAGTCGACAAGCTGATTGGCGCGGGGCAGAAATTTGGTGCCGAAACCTGCCTATTCGTGAGCTGGGGTGGTTTCAAACCCAATGTCCAGAAGGAGCTGGCAAGAGATTTTTTCCGGGTGCGCCTCTGGAGCCGCAAAGATCTGCTGGAGAAGCTCTTTGCCCACTACGAGCAGCTGCCTGAGGAAACCCGACTCGCCCTTCCGCTCAAGAAGGTCTGGATGGTGGCCCAGGAGGCCGACTAATTATCAGGACTCAGTCCTGATATAGCTCACCTCGCATCCCTTCACCATCCGTGCTTCTTGGACGGCAGCTTCTGCCTTGAAGGCTGAGAACTCGAACCACTGGAAGATGTCTAGTCCACGGTCGAGGCTAATTTTCCAGCCATTGTCTGCGGTGATGCTGCGGGCATGGAAGTTAGGGCTTGCATCGATTTCCCAG
>NZ_JAGQCQ010000273.1:0-5260 GCF_024346275.1 Cyanobium sp. BA20m-p-22 | reverse complement strand
CGAACTCTTTGACGCCCAGACCCAAACTCCCTTCGAGGCCTTTGCCAGACCCCACATTCGCGGAGCAATCCTCCACTAGCTGTATAGCGTAATTATGCGCAACATCGGCTACGCAAAGATTGCTGCAGCAAAGGGTCCCTGACTCGCATGAAGGGCAGCGAGTCCCTTTCCGCCCCACTGCGTGACCTCATCAGCGCTGGACGAAAGGTGGGGCGGCCAGGGCGCCGGCAGGAAATCAGCTCGAAGGCAGAGCTCTTGAAGCAAAGCTCCGGGGACAAATTCACGTTTTAATTACACAAGCAGGCAGGGCTGTTGCGTTTGAGGATACTGTCCTGATGCCTATGCACAAACGATAATGCCTAACGACAAAGAGCATGAAGCAGAGAAATCAGACGAAAAAATCCAATTCAGTCCGGAATTCTCTAGCGATAAAAAAAGGCTGTGTTAGCACAGTGGATTTATTGACATGGTTCATCCCACCACTATGGCCCATAGCAATTGTGACAACTTGGGCTATGTATCCAAAAACAAGCAAGAAGGTTGCATTCGGGCTGGGAGGAGTACTTGTTGTCGCTGTTGTGGTGTCAATGATTCAATCTGGTAATCAGCAACAGGCAGCGCAGGAGCAAGTTCCCGAGAAAAGCCTCAGATCGACTGACTTAGCTACAGTGACTTACTCTAAGGATGAAGCTGAGATCAAGTGTCGACGGACTGCTAAGGAAAGCTTGAAAGATCCTGGTTCAATGAACATTGGCTGGGGTGACGTAGAAAGCGGCACAAATGCGCAGAACAGCAGCGAGTGGGTTGTCAAATTCCCATTTAGAGCCAGAAATTCTTTCAACGCAATAACCCCCGGTTTTGCCCAATGTAAAGTAAGCAAAAAAACGGGACTAGTGTTATGGAGTGAGGTTAACAACCTAGATTGACGGGGCGCTAGGTCGCAGGTTTGAATCCTGTCGCCATAAGGGCGGATGCACCCGACAGCAAAAGTGGTTTACGCATCATGAATTAATAGATTTCATGATCATTGCCTGAATTAACTCTTTAGCAAGCTCTAAGGCCGCGATAAGCCCGCTGCGACCTCCTCCGCCAGGCTCGGCGTCGGGACGACATGAGCCTGTTATCTGGAAATTTACTGTTCACCAGTTGGCTTAATGTAACCAGTGTCGATCAAAAAGGCCCGTAAAGCTTCCGGGAAGGAGCTGTAGACAATTTCCCGGCCCAGACATCTGCCGTTGTCATCGATGTCACCCTTGCATTCTTTAAGCCCATCGTCTGAGGAGTCGTAGCGCTGAGTCATGCGATCCCAGCCGTCATACAGCTCGCCCACCAGCGCCTTGTTGGCGACGTAACCGGCCAGAAACCCATTGGGATATTCAGGGTTTTTCTGTTTGAACCATTCGGCCATGCGCTCCAGGTTGCGGCGATGGAGCGGTTTGAACTCAGGCCGATGGGACACATCCGCAAAGGCATCACCCTGCAGCTGCCAGATGCGGGTAGGCGCGGTGCTGCAGGCGTAGCAGGCAAAGCGATAGAGGAACCGGTTGTCGACGTCCACGATCAGGAAGCGCCCATTTTGCAAAGGGTCCTCTGCCGGTGAATCGCCCCCGTCGAAAGGCCCGAGTGTCACCTCTCGCCAGGTCTGCCCGCTGCGATCGCTGGTAAGCACCTGGATCTGATTGCAGCAGTGAGCCCCTCCAGTGAAGGAAGAGAGCAGAACTTCGGGGTAGGGGTTCTCCGGATCCATCTCTGCGATCTGAACCACCGCAGCTGGACTCCCACCCCATTTCTCGGCACCAACGAGCCGGCCGACCTCGGTGCCATTCACACGAACGACAGCCACCGGCTGGAGCACATTTGATCCGGACTCGTTGATCAGCCGCTGCTGCTGCGCGTTGACCTCCACGGCGCCACTGCGTAACGAACCGCTCATGCGGTTGTTCTGATAGTCCATCTTCAGGACCTGGGCGACAGCCGGACTGCCGCAGAAGGCACCAACTCCGATCAGGGCGGCAATGAAACGAGCTCCTAGAGACATCATGTAAAGAGCCGCTCTAAGCGAGGTTGAGAAAGGGAAGGAACTAGGGGCTACGCCTCAAGAGAGGCTGATCAGGGAAGTGACTGCTGATGGCAACGACTGATTATTACTCGACCCACTTACCCATTCGAGCATCCCACTCTTGGCCATGTTCAATTTGAGGAATCCAGTTTCCTTCGCCTTGGGGCAGGACGTTTCCCTCAGGGAAGAGTTCAATCCCTTTTTGAATGGTTACCATACTTCTTTGCTAGTGATAACCGTTCATCTTGAATCTTCTTTCCCTGGCTGAAAAGTGGTACTAGGTCCATCTTGAGAGATTCCATTGTGATTGGTTTATTTCGCTCCAAGCCGATCAATGAGCTGTTGATGCCGCTGATCTTGCCTCTGTATTTGGCTTGTGAGTGAGACACTAAGCAGAACAAGGGCAGTCAACCAGGCAGCAGAAGTCAGGGCAACCACTCTCCACGGGAAGGCGGCTTGACCACGATCAGGCGACAGCTCTTCATCACCTGTCTTCTTCTGCTTCCTGGACTTACTGCTGAGGACAGCCTCACCCTCTGGCTCTTCAAGGCTCAGGATAAGTTGCAGCAGGGCTTCCGGAGTGGCGGGCACTATCGCGCTTGTCGCTGCTTCTGCCCCCATTTGCCTGGTTAGATCCTCTCGGCATTGATTCAGGCCACCACCAACCCAAAACAAGCCCCACGCCTTCTTATGCCGGTGAAGAACCACCCACCGATGGGGTCGTCTGTCGTTCCTGACAAGTTGACACGCCTTAGCCAGTGACCAAGTCCTCCCAGCGCTTACCGAGGGTTCGGAGCTGAGGAGGAGCCGTCCTTCTGGGTCATTGACGTAGCCAGTGGCCAGCTCAAGCGAGAAGACTTCAACAATCTGGACTCTTACCCCTTTCTGGTCTGGTGTCCATGTGGGGGACATGAAGAGCTGGGCTCCTCCGATCTTGTGGAGGCAGTCAGGGGTAAGGGTATTGTCGGGCAACTTTCAGTGGCGCTTAGGCGTCATTATCCCCTAGAAATATTGTGACTGCTCTCCTCTGACACTTCTGGGTTGATTTGGTCTGGTTTTCTGGCCAGGACCCATCGTTGAGCTCTGAGTCGCGCCACCGTCATGCACCAAGGAGCTGAGCTGATGATGGTGAAATTGAGTAGCAGCTTGAAACACCGACCTAGCGGAGCCGCTCCTAGCGAGGGTCAATCAATGAGCTGAAAAACCTTGCCCCCACAAAGCACCAGAGGATATAGAACCAGAAATATTTTGAGTTGTTATCTGTAGCCCCTCCCAGGCTGCCGGCGTTCTTGGCCTGAACTGTGACATTGTGAGAGTGAATAAGTGCATACGAAACTGCTCCAAATGCAAGTAGCGCTAAGAAGATGGGTACGGTTTGCAGAGTCATCATTAAAAAGGTGAGTCTATGTATTTAATTTAGCGGTGCCTCGGCTGAGATCCAGCCCCGGATCAACTGGTGGATCTTGCTGGCGTTCCGCTCGAGCAGCTCTGGCAGACATTGGCTGTACACCATGGGCATCTTTGAGCCCGTCTGATCCCCCAGCGGATGCTCACCCACGAGTTCATCGGCGCCGGCCAGGGGAGCAGTGCTCTTATAGCCTTGACGGAATCCATGGGCAGCAATGCCCTCTGGCAGACAGGCCATACCTTAATCACACGAATCAAGCTAATCTATCCAGGTGTATGGATCTTCCGATACTCTATGAGAAACGTGAGAGGTCTACTGTCGGCATTTGGGCTCGGTGTTCAACTTATTGCTGTAGATGCTGGCGCTCAGCAGCGCCCACCATGTTTTTGTTATTTCTCTCGTCCAACTGATGCGCAAGAGAAGCGATGTAAAGATCTTGGTTTTCCGTCGAGGCTAAAGCTGACCTGGACTGTGTCATGCCGTGATGATGCCATTTACCCCTTTGCAGCATCAGGCCTACTATCGGATCAGAGTGGTTTTTTTTCAAAATACAGCACCATCAAGGCAGTGGATGACTCAAGGATTGAAATTGTAACGGGAGAAACAAAATCTAAAGTTTATGGTTTTCAGCTAATTGCCTGGGACATGAGCGATTCAAGAGAACCTAAATCTAGCTCTACGGGCGCAGCGCAGGGCGCTGTTCTAGGCGGCTTTCTATTCGGCTTGCCAGGCGCCCTGCTGGGTGCGGATATAGGTGCGGGAAATAAACTAGATGAGCAGTACAAAACTTTGATGGTATATAGAGATATAGATGGTGCCACCAAATCGCAGGTCTTGACTTCGGCCAATTACGACGAAACCTCCAATGTAAGAGGTTTTCTTGAGGCTGCCTCCGGCAAAAGCCTGGTAGCGCTATGAGCGAAGCAGATATCAAGAAAAGATTGGACGAAAGAATCGCTTTGCTAGAAAAGAAATATCGTCAGCTCTCTGAAAAAGACACTGCTAAACCTTGGTGCCCCTTCGGCTCAACAAGGGGCTCAGTATCAATTGAAGGCAACAACATAAAAGATGAGGCTTTGGCGTTGCTAGAGTTTTCTCAAAAGATTGGAGTTTCATTGCAGTCTCGTCTCGCCTCTGTCGCTGGTGGCTGGAACGCCTACCTAGAAGCCAACCCTTCTTTGAAGCTTTGGGCTCAGGCTAATCCAAAGCAAGCAGAAGCGCTTAGTCGTTGTAAATAAGAGCCCTATAGTCAAAAAACTATAAACCAATTAATTGTCGCCCACTGTCACAGCAACAGTCAGCCGTTCCCCCGCTCGCCGGCAATCTTCAGCGGGGCCCCCGGCAGGGGGTGGGGTAAACAGAACCAACGAAGAAGCGTATGGGTCTTCACAAATTTCTATCAAAAACAGCAGCGGGGTTGGATTGGCCGGGGCTCGGCAGCTGGCGTTGAACGAGCCCAGCCGCCCCCTCGGCCCTGAGCCACGCCGCCAGCAGCTTGTGGTGGTCTTGCGCGCTGCTCGCACAAAGTGGGGCCAATGAACTCACAACAGCTTCAGGGCCTTGCTGTGCTTTGTCTGGCGATGGTGCCGGTCGCTTTGCTGTGGTGGGTCTGGATCCGGATGCTGGGCTGATTGCTGCCTCGGGTCCGGCACCAAGTGGCCTTGGTGCCCTACCTGGGTGGCGCCTGCGATGAGGCAGCGCAACGGTCGATCACCAGCTGCTCGTCCGGGGAGCCTGCAGCGGGGCGTACCCACTTGATCCACCCATTGTTTGCAGGCTTGCGATTGACCATC
>NZ_JAGQCQ010000272.1:0-5266 GCF_024346275.1 Cyanobium sp. BA20m-p-22 | reverse complement strand
GGCGTTCATTGCCCAGGTCACGCTGTACTCCGCCGCCTTGGGCGTGGCCATCAGCCAGGCCTGCTACGCCACCGGGGAGAACCACGAACGAGCAGTGCTAAGGCAGCTCCTTGGCGAGCTGGATCTTGAGGGCGTTCTGATCCAGGCGGATGCCTTGCATACCCAGCGTCCGTTTTTCGGCAGCTCCAGGAGCAGGGGGCCGACTTCCTCCTGACGGTCAAGGGCAACCAGAAGACGCTGCATCGCCAGATCCGTAGCCAGTTTCAGGGAAAGCGTTACATCCCTTTCGTGGCAAGCGATCACGAGATCGGCCACGGCCGCAACATCACCTGGACCCTACGCGCCAAACAAGCCCCAGAGCACATCCGTGAGGCCTGGATCGGCGCCAGCTGGATCGTGGAGATGACCGCCGATGGCATCCGTGATGGCAAGCCATTTCGGGCGACTCATTTGTAATGCTTCACAAGGCGCACCTCTCGGTGCGACACCAGCCTGCGCACCACCCCAGAGACCCTGCTGCAACTGGTGCGCGACCGCTGGAGCATTGAGAGCTGGCACTGGATTCGCGACACCCAGCTCCATGAGGATGCCCACCGTTACCGCGGTAATGGCGCCGGCGCGATGGCCACGCTGCGAACCGCAGCTCTCAACCTGCTGCGCCTGGCGGGATTCCGATCGATCCGGGCAGGCATGCAGGCGGTGATGCACGACATCACGGCATTGCTGGAGATGGTGCAGCAACAGCCACAACCAAACCCATGATGAGACTTTGAATCAGCCCTGGACCGGGCCCAACGAACGGCGGCATCGGCCCCAGGCGTCTCTGCAAACACTCAATGAATGTGTCACACGCATCAAGTAGTGGGAGCGAGAAAGGAGGGGGGACGGCGGGAGCGGCAACTGGGTCTTGCCTTGGGTTGCGGCAGGCGGGAGGCACCCACAGGGAAGCCACTCCACAACCGAGTCAGCGAGCGCCCGAAGAAGCCACCAAAAGCTCGATGGTGCAGCCGATCTGCATCGCGAACGCTGCAGACGCGAATCAACTGGAGATTCTGGGGGCCCATACAGCCAAAACTTGCCCTGCGCCTATTGCCTGCCCCCAAGGCAGACGATACTTTGAGCTCAAATGAGCCAGGGACTCTCACCAGTCTCACACCAATCCATGCAATCCACCATCCTCAGGGCCGGAATTCACCACCAGCTTATTCAGCAGATCATTTCCAAGTCAAGGCGCTCTGGGTCGGCCATCAGCAGGGGCTTTACCTTGATTGAGCTGTTGGTTGTGGTAATCATTGTTGGCATTCTTGCCTCGATTGCGCTACCCTCATTCCTTAATCAGGCAGACAAAGCAAAAGCCTCTTCAGCCAAAGCTCTCGTGAGCAGCGCAGTTAAGGCATGCCAGGTTAATTTAATAGATGGAGGAAATTTGCCTACGGTCACAGACACACCTGAAATAAGGCTAATCCCAGACCCAATCACCTGTTCGTCATCATTAGACAACACTTACACAGCTACCATCGTAAGCAAAGGTCAAACATTTAGCGCCACTCTTGATCCAGCCTCAGGTGAAGTTGTGAAAAATTGCAGCGCCGGAGAGGGCTGCACCAGTGGCGAGTGGTAATTACCCACAGCAGAAGCTTATTTCAAATCATGCATCCAAGAGAGATAGTTTTTAATCTTCCGAGGAATAAGCTTTCTTCCCGTAAAACAAACAACGCTAGTCAGCCTTAATTTTTAAAATCAGAAGAAAGCCTTCTATTGACTTGAGCATTATTAATCAGCCATTAAAGCTCTACAACCCTTTAACGCAAGAGCATCTCAATACAAGTGACAACCAATCTTGCATCAGCGCCAATCAAATACAAACTTTTTGCACGCCCCGCCCTAGATATAGGCCATGGATGAGGGCAGATGAAAAGCTCAAAACACTCACAAATCAGAAACACAAAAACTTTATCTTATGTTGACAAGCCTGCGCGTAAACCTCATCGCGCAACCAGCATTAGCTCCGAAGGAAATAATGGATTTTCGATAGTTTTTGTTCTCACAGCAACCCTGATACTAATTGCCGGTACCACCACACTGCTCAACCAATCGACCAGCGCCATGCTGGGCTCAATTTTTCAGGGGCAAAGCTTACAGGCACGCAATGTGGCCCGCAGCGGCATGGCTTATCTTATCAGCCTTCTTAATAAAAAAGAGAATCGTCACCTCCTAGCCTTAAAAGATAGTCAAGTTGTAAACAATTCTGAGGCTGGAGATATTCTGTGGACTGACACGCAAGCTCGAGAACACCATTTAAATCCCTGCAAAACAGTTTTCAATAACACAAAAAGAATAGAGCCGCCTTCGCCCGACCTGTCTGAATTAAATCTGGGCAGTGGTCAGACAAACAGTGGATACTTTTACATAGGCGATAATGGCGGCATCAGCAAACATCGCAATGGCGCAACACAGGCCTTCAGAATAATAAACAGAGAAAACTCGAAAGATTTTAAACTAGCCCGCCTAAATACAGATCTTTCTCTGCTCGATGACGCACAGAACAATGGTTCCTTCCGTCTCAGTGTAGAAGCAATAGTCTATCGCAATGGCCAGAGTAACGAGGTGGTTTCGAGCACCATTCTCCAGGAAGACTTCAGCGTTATTCCCAAAGGCTGTAGGCTTTCTTTCGGCAGCCATCAGAATTTAACCAGCAATACCCTAAGAGGGCATGGGAACAGCAGTTGTCCACTGAACCGTTTCGAACTCGCCATCAATCGGTGCATGTTTACGGGGCTTGATCCCGATGGGTACGGAATTGTAGTGGGCGCTGGAGGAGAGGGAGGATTCATCGAAGCTGATGGTCCCACAATCAAGAATCTTCAAGGGATGGCAGTCAATCCCGTGTATTGCCTCTCGGCTGATCCCACAGAGTGCACTGCTGCCAACAACAGTTCCGGTAACCAAATGGAACGGCTTGATATCAAGCTGCCAACTCCACCTCGCTATCCAGGCAACTGGGGAGACGAAAAATCAGCCCCGGTGCTCAGCCCCTGCTCAGCAGCAGCCTGCCCAAGCAATGCCTCCGGTGCATCGGGCTCCAATCAGCTTATGCAATACAACAGCACAACCCAGCGGAGCATCTTCAATGCAGCCGCGGTAACGGACGCAACCCAGCTGCCGAGCAACTGCACACTCCACAGAAACGATATCCACTGCATATACAGAGGTATCGATCTCAGTGGAAGCATAAATAATTTAGTTTTTGTCAGTGGTAAAAATATCAGGAGAATCAGACTTTATTTCCCAACAGCCGGCAATGTAATCTCACAATCGCTAGCCAGTGGAACCCTGACGCATTGCAAAGTAGAGTCCTGCTCGGGTCCAGGCGCATTCGTAGACAACACCACAGACGTCTCCTTTTTTGGCTACGCCTGCCCGTATGACCCTGCCAAACCAAACCAGTGCGGGCAACAAGATCTCATCATCAAGGGTTCCGTTAATCAAGCGCGCTTTTTCATATTCGCCCCCCAGGCCACGATCAAGATCATTGGCACAGGCACCGCAACATTTCAAGGCGTCATCTGGGCTCGTGGACTCAAGATGAAAGGCACCACAGCCATTCCCAGCATTCCCAAAACTGGTGTGGCTGATGTCTTCCATCTTATGGGAATACTTCCCGATGAAAACAATACTTTCAGCAAGAGTCTCACCGGGAATGCGACCACCACAAATCTCTTCCCTTGGGACATGGTGGCCCGCAGCACAAGTCGCTACCGCTTCTTTGGGAATTGAGTCATGCCCTCGACTCGCCTGAATGCAAAGACGCATCGAGCCAGCGAGGCAGGATTTAGCTTAGCAGAAGCATTAGTTTCTGCTAGCTTGTTGACAGTTTCAAGCGTTGCTCTGCTAAGCATCTTTACATCGTCCATCGAATCTGTGAAAAGCATCAGCACCCGAGATGCGATCTCTGCAGCCATTAACGCTGATCTAGCCAAAACACAAAAGCTCAATGATTACTATACCTGTTTAACTGGAACTTGCGAGGTGGCCAGCCTGGAGCTGCGGCCTCCCAATAAATATCAGTACGCCCCTAGCGCCGATGATTCGGTTGCCTTCACAACGTTTGAGGCGCTCTGCAAAAACTCTCCGACCAACCTTTCGCAGGGCCTTGTGAATAAACTTGGAGCAAGCACAGTAATCACTCCCAACATCACTCGAACGGCAAGGCTTTATTTGAACAACGGCTCCGATAGCAGCCATCTCTACATCGTTGAATGGAGACCATCCCAGGGGCCCAAAACCCAGATCATTTTCTCACCAACCGTAAGCAGATGGTGCCCATGAAAGGTTACCAATTTGAAGGCCAAGGCTTCACCTTGCTTGAACTCCTGTTAGCGGTGGCAATCCTTAGCCTGATTGGATGGCTCAGCATCCCAGCCCTGATTCAGAACTATAAAAAGGAGCAGGTCAATGCTCTCACAATTGGCCTAGCCGGCTGGCTTCAAGAGGTGCGAAGCGCAGCCCTTAAGGGCAGCTCATGCGGGGTAGAAATCAGCACCGGCCCCATCACTGACGGAGATACTGTTGCAAGTATGGAAAAACCCATGCCAGACATGCCAGAGCGCTGTGCGATTCCCAACAATCCTTTCCTTCTACCTGAATCTGCCCGTGGAGCAAAGTATACCTTAGGAGTTTCATCTGAGTCTGAGCCGACAGTTGTTAACCCCGAACGCTTTACCTTCACCCGGCGCGCCAGCAAGTATCCCCCGACAGATGTGCTGCAGATCACAATTGAAATGGCCAATAACGGTCCAGCCCGCTGCATCCAACTCAATGGTCTGTTTGGCAATCTGGAAATGGGTAATTATAGCAATGGCAACTGCGAAATCACAAGGTTTTGAATGAAGAAGCCTCAGTCGCGCCATTTGCCTTTTGCGTTATCTGGATCAGATACAGGATTCACCCTCGTTGAACTGGCAGTGGGCACGGCAGTCGGTGCCCTGGTGATTATCATCACCACTGCCGTGTTCGCGCCCCTGCTCCGCTTGCATAAGCAGCTGGATAGCCAGATAAGACTGCAGGAGCGTTGGTCAAGAGTGCAGTTTCTACTAAACTCGGAGATCCAGGAGGCTGAGAGCGTCAATTACATTTCCAACGGATTGCGCATAGTCAACAGCAGCGGGAGCATTGAGTATATCTGGGATCCTGGAAAGCAGATCCTTAATCGCAGTGGACCTGGTATCGACTGCCATGGTGAACTGCGATTGGGGGGCCAGGGAGC
>NZ_JAGQCQ010000271.1:0-5285 GCF_024346275.1 Cyanobium sp. BA20m-p-22 | reverse complement strand
AGTGGCGCGCCACCGGGTGGGGGTTGTGGGGAGAGATGGTGTCGATGCCGATCCCGTTGCGGCCGTGGGCCTGGCCAGAACTGTGCAGATACGCGCCCCCGCCCAGGTGTAGGCCCACGTGGCTGCAGCGCTGGGGGCTGCCAAAAAAGATCAGATCACCAGGCATCAGCAGCTGGCTCTGGCCAGGTTGCACTCCTACGGGTTGGCAGAATCGCTCCTGCAGGTAGGCGTCACGGGGGATCCAGATCCCTGCGCTGGCATAGGCGCGCTGCACCAGGCCGGAGCAGTCGTAGTCGGGCCCCAGGCTGCCACCCCAGAGGTAGCGATTGGGCTGGAGCTGGGCGCTGCTGGCGAAGGCTAAAACCCTTTCCAGTCTATGCAGAATGGCGCAGCGGTGCACGCCTCGCCCTGGTTGCCGCTGGCCCGCCAGGGCATGCCCCAGCAGGGCGCTGCTGCCAATCCAGCCGGGGTAGCCGTCCTCAAGCAGGCGCACCCGCAGCCGCTGGCCAGGGCCCCCTGCTGCGGCGGGGGCAAGGATCTGCAGCTGCCGGCCCTCCCAGGCCTGGGTGGCCAGTCCCGCACCCGTCGGCTGGCTGTAGAGGTTCAGCGGGGCGGTGAGGCGCCAGATGGTGCCGGGCTTGAGCCATTCGGGCGCTGCTGGGGTGCCGCTGGCCAGGTGCATCGGGTTGGAGCTCGCTGATGGGGCCACCCCTAATCTCGCAACAACATGGACCGGCGCTCATGGCGTTCTACAGCCCCGATCCGGCGATGGGCCAGATCCTGGCCGATCTGGTGAGGGCCCTGGAGCTCGATGGCCGCTCGGGCTTGGCTTCGCAGCTCTCGATCACCTGGCTGCGTTACGACCAGCCGTTGATCGGCCGGGCAGCCGAGCAGGCCCCGCAGCAGTTCTGGGCCCTGCCGGTGCAGGGTGCCAGCTGGGCCGGAGACCGCCTGCGCTACCCCGCCAGTGTGGTGAAGCTGGTCTATCTGATCGCGGCGGAGGCCTGGCGGCAGGCCGATCTGCTGGCAGACACCCCCGAGCTGCGGCTGGCCCTGGGCGACATGATCAGGGATTCCAGTAACGACGCCACCGCCTTGGTGCTGGACCTGCTCACCGGCACCACCAGTGGTCCATCCCTGCCCCCGCGGCGCATGGCCCAGTGGGTGGAGCAGCGTCAACTGGTGAATTGCTGGCTGGCCGAGCTCGACTGGCCGGAATTGCAGGGCTGTAACGCTTGCCAGAAAACCTGGGGGGATGGCCCCTACGGCCGGGAGCGGGATTTCTATGGCTCCGAACTGGAGAACCGCAATCGCCTCAGCACCGATGCGGTGGCCCGCTTGCTGCAGGCTGTGATGGCCTCGGCGTTGCTCTCGCCGCCGGCCTGTGCCCGGATGCGCGCCCTGCTGGCTCGCAGCCTGGATCCGGCCCTGCGGGCTGCCGATCCGGAGAATCAGGTGGATGGCTTCGTCGGCGCCGGACTCCCCCCGGGCTCAAGCCTGTGGAGCAAGGCTGGTTGGATGAGTTTGGCCAGGCACGATGCGGCCTACGTGGAGCTGGAGAACTGCCCTCCCATGCTGCTTGTAGTGTTTAGTGAGGGCCGTGATTGCGCCGCAGATGAACGCCTGCTGCCTGAAATTGCCGCCCAGCTGGCCAGGGCAAGTAGGCGATAGCTGACGATGCTGATAGACTAATAGTGAAATTTTGCTTTTAAAGTGCGGCCGATATGAACATCAACCAACTGACGCCATCGGATGCAAAGCGTTTCCAGTCGGCCCACTCCCTTCACTTCCAGGGTGCGGGCAACATTATTTTGATTCAGCTCTGTGGCGTTGTTGTAGTTGATTACGAAGCCAAGGGGTCGATGGCAGGCAGCCGTGGCTGGGCCAATGAAACGCTCAGCCTGAATCTGGCCCTGCCTGCGGTGCCCGGTCAAAGTCAGTCGTTCTTTGTGGAGCAGTCCACCCCCCTGATCACCATCAATGGTGTAGGCGGGATTTCAACGGTGGGTTGGAGCGTGAATTCCTGTACGGGTCCCGTCAACACTCTTTGCAATGGAAGCTACGGTCTGGAGGCCGTTCTAGGTGTCTATACCTCTGGTGAAGTTCTCCACACGATTGGCTACATGGTTTCCCTGGTCGGCCACTTTCAGGCTTAGGGCCAGCCCCGGCTACAGCCAGCCCCCATGGCTGCTGTAGCCGGGGGCAGGGAGGGTTGAATCCCTGGGAATTCGAATTCAGGATTCGATTTCAGGATTCGATTTCAACGGAGAGGGAGTCCTTCGTTGTGACTCTCAGAGCGAAGTGGTGACACGGGAAGAGACGACTCTTCCCTTTGGTGGAGGCGGATTCCAACACCATTTCCAACACCACTTAAATCATGCAAATCCAGGGCGCCGATAGCAGGCAAATGGCACCCTTTAACTTCTTGCAATCGTCACAAGTTTGTGATATAATAGTGTCAAGGATTAAGGTCAGAGCAAGATGCTTTGGTTTCTGGTCTGATTATAAATTATACGGAGCATGCACGATGAAAGACGAGTTCATTTTAATTGACTTAAAGGAGGTCATACGCGTCACAAGATTATCAAAATCAACTGTCTACAGGCGCATGAATGAGGGATGTTTTCCAAAGCATCTGAACCTTGGAGGCAACTGCCGACGGTGGTTGGCAAAAGATATACAGAAATGGATTATTTCATTGGGTTCTTGAAGACAGGAGGATATTATTATGGCATTAACACAAAAAGAAATAGCATTGCTAACCGCCTCTGCTAACAGGTATCAGCGCGGTTGCGGAGACGGTCTGATCCTGGTTGTTGAACCTGTTCACAAGGGTGGAGGAAAGTCGTTTCTGGGGCGCTTCAGGAAGCAGATAAATGGTACGACCAAGCAGATTCCTGTACGGATTGGAGTGTTTGGAAGCAAGGCAGGACAGTTCACCTTGAAGCAGGCGAGAGAGCGGTGGTTTGAAATTAGAGAATGGGCAAAACGCGAGGGAGCAGATCCCAGGAATTATGGGAAAACAATTCCCGCAGAAACCCCTAAAAACCTGCAGAATGCTGTTGATGGGTTCCTTGCTAGCAAGGCGAGTTTGCTTAGAGAGTTCACACTTAAAAACTATCGTCTTCAGTTGGAAAATCAGGTCTATCCATCAATCTCCCCTGAAACGCTTCTTGTAGATTTGGAATGGGACAATGGTGGCAGGCAGATTGTAATGAATATGAAGACTTGTATTGAGCAGCGGGGCAGTTTTGATCAAGCAAATCGGGTTCAAAAGGTGTTAGCGCAATGTTTTGAATACGCGATTGTTCAGGGATGGATGAATCGCAATCAAAATCCAGCGACAAAGCAAAAAGGTGAAAAAAACAAGCATGAACCAGGACACCATCCAACGGTTTCTTGGGATCAAGTTCCAAATTTGCTAGAAGCAATTAGTCTCAATCGCTGTTCCGTCCATGTTCAGACGGTTTTAGCAATGAAATTGATGCTTATGACCTTTCTCCGTGCTGGTGCGCTGGTGCGACTGGAATGGGAGTGGATTGATCCGGCAAATAAGATTCTTATCATTCCCGGAACAACCCCTGGACTCAAGCGAACCAAGAAGACCCAGCACCTATCCCATCATGTGCCAATTACGAAGGAGATGGAAGTCGTGTTGGAGTATGCCCAGAAATTAAATGTTGGTAAAAAACATATTTTTGCCGCGATGAGAGGGACTAAGTACCCCCATCTCACCCCAGATGCCCCAAATAACTTCTTGAAAAACCTTGGGTATAAAGATGTGCTTAGAGCGCATGGGTGGAGAAGCGTTCCCTTGACGGTAGGGCAAGATGTAATGAAGGTCGGGCACGATATTATTCAACGGCAAATGGGGCATCTAATCGGAGACAAGGTTCGCAAGGCGTATGATTATTCACTTATGCTGGACGAACGAAGGTTGTTTCTAGAGCGTTGGTGCGAACTGCTTGTCGCTAACGGATTGAAAATGTAAAACTATATTGCCCGCGTATCTGAGGCAAAAGTTATGGCACGGCAGTATCGTTAATTGCGCCTGAGTCTCCCGTGCTCGTCCATCCAGTTCCCCAGATGGGGGGCATGGTTGGTCTGGAGGTCTCAAAGATAAGGGTTTGAGGCAGTGACGATTTCAACCTCAAGGTGCGGATTTCATAATCGATTGCCCTCCAGGAATCCATGCTTTTGCCCAGAACTGGATGACCTCAGCAGAGGATGCTCCAGCGAACCTACCTGCACTTCATCGAAGAAGAAGTAACTGCCGAGCGGGCACGGGCACAGATTCTCCCAGGCGATTGGTCGATGGTGACGAGTGTTGGGAGTAGGCATAAAAAAGAGGGGTGTTACCCCCTCTCTGAAAACACCGCTAGGCAATCCAGTTTTGAATATCTGACTTTACCCAGACTACAAGGCGTGGACCAGAATCTATATCGGAAAGTTGCTCGCGGCAATATGGGCGTCGATCGTGGATCTGGAGAGTGCAGAAGATTTGGCATCCGCCCATACTTGGCAATGTAGTTCCTGGCTTTCCTCAGCTCGTATTCATTTTTGTGAGCAGTTTTTCGCTGTTCCTTTTCGCTCAGCAACTGTTCACGAACACTTTGAGGTAGTGGACAATTAAAACCTCCACCAGCCAACTCTCCTGCCCTCCAGCGAGCCTCCAAATACTCTTCGGCTACCGAGTTACCCCTAACAGCCAGAAGCAGCTTATAGACCGTTGCAGAGGTCATACAGGAGCAACAGTGAAACACATACCCCATGTTGTTTGGGTTGAGGTATGCAGGCTGGTAAGGGACCTGAGAATTTCTTTTTTTCGTGGAAGAGCAGAAGGGGCACTTGCCAATCCAACTGCTTGGGTGTTCTCTTGAAAATTCTTGGTCCTTCAGAATTCCTACAAGATACTGCTTATCAATTTCTTTGATCTGATGGAGCATATGTGGTGTGATATTGACCTCTATCCCATAAGATCCTTTGGCATCTGAGTAAGAGTAGTTTTTCCCTTTCATATTAATTTTACGTCTTTAATCATTATACATTAATTAATCTGTACTGTCAAATGTTACGGAATGCTAACATCAATACGGTATTCAATCTTTCTTGTATAAATAACAGAGTCATGGGTAACATTAATTCTTTGTTACTCTTTAGTAATCTCTAAAGAAATTTAGAGATCCTCTTGAGGAAAGATTGAAAAATTCAATTTTAAATGCTAAATAAATATATGTAGAAGAGATGGTGTAAGCCTTCACTCTATCAAAAAAATAACAATAGTA
>NZ_JAGQCQ010000270.1:0-5286 GCF_024346275.1 Cyanobium sp. BA20m-p-22 | reverse complement strand
CGTCGTGCAGCTGGCAGCGGAACGCACGGGCCTGGGTGAACGATGGCTCGCCATTCATCCCCCTGCCCCCGATGCCGGGCTGGCCCTGCAGGCCGAGGATCTCTCGCAGCTGCGGGAAGAGATGGCGATCTTGCAGGACCGCTTTGCGACACTCAGCGGCTCGATCGGGCCAGTGCTCAATCGCCTCAGCGATGACATCGAGAGCATTGGTATTCAGCTGCGGGAGCTGATGGTGATGCAGGCCCAGGCCAGCAAAGCCTCTCGTCAATCCGGCGGGGACAATCGCGTGGATGAGACCGCAGCGCTGGCGAGCGTGCAGGCCGCCTATCGGCAGCTGCAGGATCTGCGCTTTGCCATTGCTCAGGAGATGGGGCAGCTGGAGCCTGACTTCCGCTTTTACCACTGCATCGTGTATCGCGAGCTGATCGTGCAGGCCCTGCGGCAGCGTGTGGTGCGTGTGGAGCAGTTGGTGGATCTATCCCGTCAGACGATCTTGCAGAAAACATTGCGCAGTGGTGGCGACACCGATCTGGCAGCACGGCTGGTTGGCGAACAAACCCTGCGGTTTGGTGAGCGCATCCAAGCGATTCTGGATCGGATCATTTACCCCACCGAGGCTGTGGCGGTCGGTGATCTGGTGGGCCAAGAGGCGACAGATGGTCATTGAGCGCTCTCGAGGTGGGTTTCCTCGATAGGGACAAGTGCAGGCGGCTGCCGCTGGATGAGGCGATCAAAGTGCTGCCACACGGCGTCGGCACGGCCGCCGGATGGGAAGTGGATGCCGAGCTCGCAGTTATCGAGCTGGGCGCTGTCGCTGAGGTTGGCGCTGGTGACGAGCAGTTCGTCATCCGCAACGCAGCACTTCACGTGAAACACGGTTGGGCGCTCGCGGGATAGATCCAGAGAGCGTGGATCGAAAAAGCCGCGCGGCCGAGGCCGGTCTGGATCCCAGAGGTGCCTCCAGGTGTCGTGCACAAAGGCTTGGCGAAGCTGATCTGCCACCACCGTGCTCCCGCGCGGTCTCGGGATGTTGACCACCATGCGGGCGGCCAGTTCCGGGTTGGCCACCAGCCGCTGCTGCACGCGATCGAGCAGCTCGGCGATAAACCCGCCCCGCCAGAGATTGAAGGTGGTTATCAGCAACCGCTGCTGGCAACGCTCAACCATTTCGCGAATCAACACTGCCTGATCACGGGTGATGTCGCCCGCTCCCCCCTGAGGACCAGACCAAACCAGCTCCGCTTGGCCGTTGCCCTGGCCCCGGGGTTGCTCTAGCAGCAGCTGAATGGTGAGCTCAAGGCTGGCGTTGCTGCCCCCTCGCTGGCTCCAGTCACCTAGCCATGCCAGCAAGGCATGCCGTAGTTCAATCCGATCACTAGCGATCTGATGCTGGCTGAGGGCTGCCTCCCCAGGGGTTGCGGGCTGGGAACGCAGGCAAGTCGCCAGGCGCTGGAGTTCGCCGCTGGAGAGGGCCAGCAGGGGCTGGCTCATGGCAGCTCGGCAGGGAAGAAGGCGGCATCTGTCACATCCAGTGTGGGCACCACGAAGGCGCGATCGAGGAACTGGTTGCGCTGCTCACAGCTAGTTTCGGCGATCAGCAGGCAGCCGTGGCAAGCGGCACCGTGGCTATAGCGCTTCTCCAGATCATTCTCAGGATCGTGCATGGAGCAGAAGGGATCGTTGGAGCAGAGCCGGCCCCGCTCCAGTGCACCGGCCACCAAATGATCGATGCGATCGGCCAGCGTCACCAGGCCTCCGAGGGTGCCTTCTGAACCACTGCCGCTTGTGTAAAGCAGGATCCCGTAACCCTGGCCCGGGAAGCTGTAGATCCGCTCTTTGATGGCTGAGGCGCTGTAGCCGCACTCCAATGCTGCCGTGGTGATCAGCAGGTGAGAAAGGCTGTGGAGCATGAGGTATTCCTCGCCGGGCCACGAGAAGTCGTCTGGTTTTAGGCCATGATCTCGGTTCCAGTATTTGCAAGCTGTTCGGTGTTTGTCACTGTGCTTCTCGACGCCATCGCTATTACGCCAAGCCTGCAGGGTTGCTTCGCTGACTCCGAGGAATAGGCCTTCGCCGAAGTTCTCGATTCCAGGCACCCAATCGAGTTCCTTGTTGTTGATGTCAGCCCGTTTTGCACCAATGGCGTGCTGGTCGATCGGGTCGCCATCGACGCCCTTGACGATCGGCTCCAGCCTGGTGAAGCCAATCAGGGCCATCACCTCGCGGAGACGATGCACCTTGAGAACCCGGTCAAAGCGATCGGTGAACCAGCTCGGCTTCCCGGAGAGCGACATGATCTCGGCGTGGAAGGTGCTGCTTGGAGCGGATGATCCAAGGGCTGCAGACGGGGCATAGAGCGCCTTGATCTCCTGCAGCTTTAGCGCCGGTTGCTTCTCGGTGCGGCTGTCTTTGCTGCTGCCACGCACGGCTGAGAGCACAGCCATCACATCCGCCAGTTCTCGATCGCGTAGCCGAGTGGCGACCTTTTCGGGCATGAACTTAAGGGCTGCTTTGAGGTCGCTCTCGTCCTCGACTTTCTCAAAAAAGCTCAGGTTGGAGGTCAGGTGCTGCCGCAATGGATCCTCAGCTTCCGGTATTGAGATAGCTCCCACCATCTCCGGGAAGTAGGCATTGCTGGCCGACCGCACAAGCAGGCGGTTGTAGCGGGGTTTACCACTTTCATCCGAGCAGGCCAAGGCGTCGGTACTGAAGTTGCCGAGCCAGGGGCGATGGCCACGACACTGCCCCAGCATGGAAGCGCCGTTGTCTCCCTTGGTGCTGGCCAATGCTTGCCTTTTCTTGCACTTGGGGCAGCGCACGTAAATCTCGTTGAAGTCGTTGCCGGCTCCGGCCTCATCCAGCCAGAGATCTTCCTGGCAGCTGCTCCTAGCTCCGCCATGGGCAAAGCGATCCCAGTCGATGTCGCTGAGATGGCCGTTGGCGCAGCACTGAACGAAGCGCACGGGTACGACATCCAGGTCTTGTTTCGTGCCACCGGGTTCTCGCCAGGGCAGCCTGTCCTTGACCAAGCGTTCCTTAGGTACCAGCGGTCGGGTGCGGTACCGCTTGCCGGATTCATCGATGAAGGGAGGGAATGGATCCTTCTTAGGTTGGGCAATGAACCAAAGCGGGAACTGCGGTGAGCGGATGCCGCTGTTGCTTTTGAATTTCTGCGCAAAGTCTCCGTCTTCACTGGGAGGACGCTTGAGCAGCAGGGTGCCCACACCCAACAGGCCGCGCAGCTTGGCAATCAGCCTGGGCTCATCGATATAACAGCTGTCGTCGTCGCGGCTGTAATGCCAGAGATTGAGCCCACCTATCCCCACAGAGCGATCGGGAAGATCCACCATGGCGCCTGGTCCATAGGTGGTGATGAGCTGGCCGTGGCGCACTTCGCCAACCGGGTGATTGCTGGTGCCTCGTGATGTGGTCATGACAATCAACCTCGAGTGGTGTTCTGCATGTGGTCTTTGCGCAGCAGCGCGGAAGGCTCTACATCGCGCAGGCTGCGGTTGGCCTTGAATTGCTTCTCACGGTCGTCCTCAAGCTCCAGCAATTGGGGATCGAGCGGGGTGCGCAACAGCGGCGGCAGCACGCCGTCTTCCCGGCCGTATTCCATCCGTCCGTGGCGCTGGGCGATGGCACACCAGTCGTCAATAATGTGACGAACCTGCTCAGCCACTGTGTTGGCGTGAGCATCGGCCTCAGCGGGGGCCTGAACGAGGGCGATGGCCACCCGACGCCTGAGCGCCTCCGCCACGGCTTCTCGCACTTCCGCCAGAGCAGCCACATCACCGGCACGGTTCGACGGGGTGAGCTGATCGCTGAGGTGTCGCGCCAGGGCCACGGTGATGGCGGGCAGGCCCCGCTCCAGCGCACGCTCTGAGAAGGGTGTGACGCTGGTGGCCTCCACGTCGCGGTAGAAGACGTCGTGGCTGTAGGCGAAGTGCTCGTAATGAGAGCGATCGCGGGGGCGGTTGGGGTTGAGCAGCACCACCACCAGACCTGGCTTAGTGGACTCCCGGCCCACGCGACTGCTGGCCTGGATGTATTCGGCGGTGGTCTTGGGTTGGCCGAGCATCAACATCAGGCCCAGTCGGGTGATGTCGAGGCCCACTGAGATCATGTTGGTGGCCAGGGCCACATCCACGCGCTCCTTGTCGTCAAAGCTGCGGGCCAGGCGATCCTTGGTGGTGCTCACCTCGGTGGTGGACACCCTGGAGGTGAGCTCCAGGGGAATGTTGGCGATCTTGCGGTTGGCTGAGCGCTCAACCTTGGCGCCCAGGCGTTGACGCTCTCCGTGGGTGGCCAGCTGGGAGGTGAGCTCCTCTTCTATTAGGCGGCGGCTGATGCCCAGCTCCTTGATCGTGTTGAAGTAGCCCAGCAGGGTCATGTATGGATCCGCTGGGTTCGGACCTGGCTTCTCACTCCGTTTGCGCTGCTTCTCGGCGGCCTTCCAGGCCAGTTGGGCTCTGCTCATCAGGGCCAGCGAGGCGCGCAGCAGTAGGGCCTTAACGTTGCGGCCCGGGGCGCTGAGGCCCACATAGAGCCTTCCGGGCACCTGATCAACCGGCACTGTGACGGCAAAGAAGGAATCACGGCGATCGGGGCCTGGCGCGGGAAAGATTGAGGAGTCGTTGCGGCCAAACAGGGCGCGCATCTGCTCACTGGCGCGGCGTACGGTGGCAGTGGAAGCCACAATCTTGGGTCGCAGGCCATCGCGGCTGCAGAGCTCATCGATCACCGCCTCATAGAGGCCCGCCATGGAGCCGAGTGGGCCGGAGATCAGGTGCAGCTCGTCCTGAATCACCAGATCGGGGGGATCGAGCCGATCCGCCAGCCGCACGCCCTTGCTGGCGTCGTCGCCATCGGCAGGGCCGTAGAAGCCCTGGCCATCGAGCACATGGGTGGCCTTGCCGAACAACTTGCCGCAGCGACCTTCCCACGGCAGTGAAGCGAATTTGTCGACGGTGGCGATCAGGAACGCCGGCAGGCGGCGGTAGATCATGTCGTCGACGGCCACCAGCGGCAGGTGGTTGCGGCCGGTGGTGCCCTTGAAAGCGCAGCCGCGGTTGAGGCAGGCGACGCGCAGCTCTTCAGGGTTATCGGGATCAATCACGCCCTGACGCAGCAGTTTGAACACCCCGGCAGTGCTGCAGGGTTTGGGGTCGTTGAGGGAATGCTTGCCGAACTCAACGCCGCACCAGGGGCAGGTGTCGATCGGGATTGGCTTGATCGGGGTGTTGCCCCCGTTGTAGGCGCGTACTCGCAGTCGGGCGGTGCTTT